>NZ_BCBO01000001.1:0-34054 GCF_001320835.1 Pseudomonas sp. NBRC 111138
GAACGCCAAAAAAGCCACACCGTAGATAATCATGGTTGTTGTCCTCAAAGTGCTCGTTCGAAATTGTTGTTTTTGTGCTTCGAAAGCCTTGGGTACTGCGTTATCGGTGGCGGCGTTCCTCCTCTTGCAGCAGGGCCTGCAAGGTGTCCAGGCGGGCGCCTTCGCAGGCGATCACCGTGCCCTGTTCAAACACCCGGCGTGACAGACCGGTGAGCACCGCGCCCGGAGGCAGTTCGATTTGCAGGCGCACACCACGCTCGT
This sequence comes from Pseudomonas sp. NBRC 111138, assembly GCF_001320835.1. NCBI lineage: Bacteria > Pseudomonadati > Pseudomonadota > Gammaproteobacteria > Pseudomonadales > Pseudomonadaceae > Pseudomonas > Pseudomonas sp. NBRC 111138. The sequence goes on from NZ_BCBO01000001.1 coordinate 262, forward strand.
AAGCGCTTTGCACCGTGCCGCGCCAATCGACGACGCGGCACATATTGAAGGCCAGGTCGTCACGCAGTTGTTCGGGGTTGTGGATAGGTCGCGCGCGGGTGCTGCTCAGGTAAGTAATGCGCGGCGCCTTGAGTGGGACGAAGGCTTGGAACAGTGCCTGGGCGGGTTGCTCCAGCAACGGGCAGTGAGACGGCACGCTGACGGCCAGGCGCTTGGCGAAACCGTTGCCTTTGATGCGTTCGGCAACTCGCTTCATCGCCTCGTTGCTGCCGGCGATGACGGTCTGGTTGTCGGCATTGATATTGGCCAGATACACCGGCGTATGCGGGCTGTGGATATCCGCCAGCAAGGCCTCGACGCTGGAAAGATCAGGGCCGATCAGCGCCGTCATGCCATAGCCCTGTGGATAAGCCTGCTGCATCAGTTCACCACGCAGGCTGACCAGTTTTATCGCATCAGCGAAGTCCAGGGCCCCGGCCATCACCGCGGCTGGGTAGGCGCCGATGGACAGGCCCGCCACATAATCCGGCGTGCACTCTAATTGCCGGGCATGGGCCACGCCGGCGATCAACAGGCACAGTTGCACAGCCCGCGTCGATTCAAGCGCCTGCGCCGAGTCGAGCCGACGAACGTCTTCACCCAGGGCATCGCTGGCCTCTTGCAGAATGTCGGCCGGCAACACCTGGAGCATGCCGCTGCGTTGGGCGCCCTGCCCCGGAAACACCAGAAGGCTGCTCATGCCACGGCCTGCCAAGGGTCGAGCACAAGGTGCGCACCGCTGACGGTCTTGAGCAGTACACGGCGTGAGGGGCCGGCCCATTCGCGCAACGCGACGGCGCCGAAAGGGGTTTGCAGTTGCAGGTCGACGGCACAAGGCGCGGTGTCCAGGATCGCCAACAGCGCTCGCGCCTCGCTACGATCCAGGGGCTTGGGCGTGCACAGGATCAAATCCAGATCACTGTTGGCATGCAGCGCTTCAATGCCACTGGCCAATTCAAACCCGGCACTGCCGCTGACGCCCCAATCTTGCGGCGCCAGCACCGGCCGCAGTTGATCGAGGGCCCGCAGCGCCGGTAAATCCCGTGGTGAGACCGCCGCTCGCAAAGCTTGCGGCGCCACCCGCCGTTGCACCGCCGCCACGGGCATCTGGGCGGCAAAACGCTGCTCACGCAAACGCCCACGCACACCGACCGCCACATGGCCCGGCTCGGCGATGGCACGCCGCACCACTACCGGATGCCCGGCACGGATCGCGTCCCGCACCCAGGCCGGGGCATCGGCAGGCAGATGCGCCACGGTCATGCCCCAGAGTAAGTCGTGGGCGTTCACCATTGCTCCCGCAACAGCTGGCGCACTCGGCTGGAGGCGGCTCGGTTGGTGGCGCCGAGGCGTGAGCTCAAGTCGGTACTGCCGATATCCTTGACTGCCTGCACCAGGCAATCGCTGACTCGCGCCACGTCATCCGTCGTAGGTTGTTCAATCCGGGTGACTGACAACGTCTCCCACAGCAATCCCAGGCTGGCATAGCTGTCGATGTCATAGGCCATCGGCGGCACGCTGGCGGCCAGGGTTTCCAATTCCTCGACGCTGCGCAAGGTCACCCGGGCGGCCGAGGCTTTGCCCATGGCATGCACCATCACGCCAGGGTCGCGCAGGGCGATCAGGCGATTGGCCTGGTAGCCGTGGGCGAGGAACGCCCCCGACATGGCCTTGCCCACCAACAGGGCGATCACCGGGTGGCCGGCGAGCCGAGCGCGAGCGTAGCTGTCAGCGGCGGCGGCCAAGGCCTGATGAATGCCAAGAGCTTCTTCGCGACGACCATAGGCTTGGCTGGGTACGTCGACGATAGCGATGATGGGGCGCTTGTCACCCCGGGCGATGGCTTCGTCCACCGCCTTGGCCAAGCCCCAGCCTTCCAGTAGGCCGACTTCGCCATTGCGGGCGCGGGGGAAGCGGTTGTGCGGGTCGGGGACCACGGCGATATAGCGCACCGCCTGTTCACCCAACACACCATCCGCCACTTTCAATGAGCCCGGCAAACCTTCGACCGGCGTTGCGTTGGCGCTCAATGCGTTGAACCACTGCAAGCCTCTCATGAGCGTTCTCCCTGATACAGCGCGCGAACCGTCGCCGGCTCGATTTGCGCGCTCGCGTCCAGTTCGGCCAGGCGCGCCAGGTAAAAATCAGCGCGCCGGCTGCGCGGTTGTGTGGGCACGCCCTGCTGCAACAGTGTGCTGACGGTCTGCTGGATCTGCGCCACATCGTCGGCCACATAACGGTCGGCCAAGCCACTGTTGAAGCGCTGCTCGCCACCGGTAAGGCTCCAGATAAACGGGCGGTCGCGGGAGTCGTATTCCTCCAGGCCAGCCTCCTGCTCGATCACTTGCGGGCCATTCAAGCCCAGACGTGCTTCGCGAGTCACCACCAGGTAGCTGCACAAGCCAGCCGCGATGGACATGCCCCCAAAGCAACCGACACTGCCGGCCACCACGCCGATCACTGGCTGGTACTGGCGCAGGTCGACAATCGCCGCGTGAATGTCGGCAATGGCAGCCAAGCCCAGGTTGGCTTCCTGCAAGCGCACGCCGCCCGTTTCCAGCAGTAGCACCGCGCAGGTGGGGACGCCGTTGCGGTTGTCTTCGGCGGCCAGTTCCAAGGCGCCCGCGATTTTCGCACCGCCAACTTCACCCAGGCTGCCGCCCTGGAAATTACCTTCGATCGCGGCAATCACCACAGGCTTGGCGCCGATGCTGCCCTTGGCGATCACCACACCATCATCGGCCTGGGGCACCACGCCTTGGCGGCTGAGCCACGGCGACATGACCCGCTGGAACGGGTCGATCAACTCGCGGAAGGTGCCGGCATCTAACAGCGCCTTGGCGCGCTGTCGAGCGCCAAGTTCGACAAAGCTGTGTTTAGCGAGTAAGTCAGTCATGGCCGACCTCCTCGAAACCTTGCTCCAATCGCAAGCGCACCACACCGGGCGTGGCACCGAAGTCGTGGATATCAATGTTCAGGGCCGGTGGCGTCTGCTCCTGGAAGATGCGTTCGAACAGGTGCTGCCAGCGTTGCTGCGCGCCATTGACCGAGGTTTGCACCTGGATGGTCAAGGTGCCGGGCGTGCCCGGCTCCAGCAGCACTTCCAGGTCGCCCGAGCCGACGCAACCCACCAGCGCACGGCCTTTGGGGGGCTGCCCGGCGGGGAATTCAAAGGATAAGGTTTCCATCACAACGCTCCGTCGAGGCGGTCGATAAACAGGCAGGCGGCCAACAGGTCGGCGGCGCCGCCGGGGGAGGCATTCAAGGCCAGCAGTTGCAGGTCCAATTCATGCAGTTGGCGGCGTCCGGCCAGGGTTGCGCTGCCACCGGCGTCGAGCACAGCCTGGGCGCCCTGTTGCATGGTGGCCAGGCCTTCGGTACCGGCGCGGTAGAGCACGCAGGTGTCTGCCAGGTCCGTCATGATCGCCAGCAAAGCATCCAGCCGGGCGTTCTGCTCACCGGCGTTTTCGCGGCGGCTCTTGTGCAGTTGCGGCAGGCCGCGTTGGGTCACCGAGGGGAAGCCAAGCTGCGCCTCTTCACGGGCACCACGTGCGCCGTAGCGTTGGGCGACCTGGGCGCCATGGCTCATGGGCTGCGGGGAGAAGCGGTCGTTGAGCAGGGCCAGCTTGGCGGCGGTCAGGGTTATGGTGCGGGGCTCCAGGGCCGCCGCAGCGGTAAGCAACCCCAGGGCCCAGATCGCACCGCGATGGGTGTTCACGCCCTGGGTGGTGGCGAGCATGGCCTGCTCACCTTCCCGGCCAATACGCCCGAGCGCTTCGCGCAGGGGCAGGCCGACTTCGCCGATGTCGAGCGCGGCCTCGGCCATTTCCTTGAACATCGGCCACAGCGACAGCGCCGAGGCGTGCATCAGCCCCAGGTGCAAATCGCTGTGGGCGCCGTTGCCGCGCCGGTCTACCAGAGCGGGTTTAGGCGACAAATCCGCTTCGTCGATCAGCGCATCCACGGCCATATCCGCCAGGCGATCGGCCAGGCTCAGTTCATGCTGTTTGAGCGCGCGCATTTACCAGCTCCTGAATTTGGCGGGCGGGTTGTAGAGGCCACCAGACCAGTCCACCAGGTCGGCCACGCTCTTGGCGGCCAACAACTCGCGGGTGGCGTCGGTGCGGCGAATACCCAAGTCTTCGGGCAAGGCAATCAAGCCTTCGCGGCGCATGCGCGCAGTGTCCTTGGGGTTGTGGCGCATACCGATGGCGGTCACCCCGGCGACGGCGGCGATCATCGCCTGACGTTCTTCCAGGGAGCGTGCCTTGTACAGGTAGGCGATGCCTTCTTCGGTGAGCAAATGGGTAACGTCGTCGCCGTAGATCATGATGGGCGCCAGGGGCATACCGCTTTTGCGGGCCACTTCCACCGCGTCGAGAGTGTCGACAAAGGTCGGTTTGCCGCCTTCCTGGAAGGTCTCGACCATTTGCACCACGAGTTTTTTGCCGCGTTCAAGCAAGGCTTCGGGGGCATCGTCGTGGCGCATATCCAGCCAGGCCGGTGTGCCATGACGGCGGCCGCGTGGGTCGTGGCCCATGTTCGGCGCGCCACCGAAACCGGCGAGGCGGCCACGGGTCACGGTGCTGGAATGCCCGTCGCCATCCACTTGCAGGGTGGCGCCGATAAACAGGTCCACGGCGTATTGGCCGGCGAGTTGGCAGAACATGCGGTTGGAGCGCATCGAGCCATCGCGGCCGGTGAAGAACACATCCGGGCGTGCGGCAATATAGTTTTCCATGCCCAGTTCGGTGCCGAAGCAATGCACGCTTTCTACCCAACCGCTTTCAATCGCCGGGATCAATGTGGGGTGCGGGTTGAGGGTCCAGTTGCGGCAGATCTTGCCTTTGAGGCCCAGGGATTCGCCGTAGGTGGGCAGGATCAATTCGATGGCAGCCGTGTTGAAGCCGATGCCATGGTTGAGCGACTGCACATTGTGTTTTTCGTAGATGCCACGGATCGCCATCATCGCCATCAACACATGCACCGGCTTGATATGGCGCGGGTCGCGGGTGAACAGCGGTTCGATGTAGAACGGCTTGTCGGCCACCACCACGAAATCGACCCAGCTTGCGGGGATGTCGACGCGGGGCAAGTCGGTGACGTCATCCACCAACTGGTTGACTTGCACGATGACGATGCCATCGCTGAAGGCGGCGGGTTCGATCAGCGCCGGGGTGTCTTCGGTGCTGGCGCCGGTGTAAATGTTACCGGCACGGTCGGCCATGAAACCAGCGGAGAGCACCACGTTGGGGATCAGGTCCACCACCAGCCGCGCATAGAGCTCGATGTAGGTATGAATCGCGCCGATCTCCAGCATGCCGTCTTCCAGCAACTGGCTGATGCGCAGGGATTGGGTGCCAGCGAAAGAGAAATCCAGCTTGCGGGCAATGCCCTTTTCAAACAGGTCCAGGTGCTCGGAACGGCCCACGCTGGGCATGATCATGTGCAAATCGTGGAGCTTGGCGGGGTCGGCCTTGGCCAGGGAGCGCGAGAGGAAGTCGGCCTGCTTCTGGTTGTTGCCCTCCAGCACTACGCGGTCGCCGGGGAGGATCAAGGCTTCAAGGGCCTCGACGATCTTGTCACTGGGCAACACCGCCCCGTCTGCGTATTTTTTGACCAGCCCGAGCCGCCGCTGCTTCTCGTCGCGCCGCCGCGTCCAGCGCGAGTCGGGGGTGATGGTTGTTGTCATGGTCGCTCCACGGGGGGTTGCTGTCGTGGGGCTTACCTTAGGAGTGAAGCGTTAAGGCATCAATCAAGCTGGAGGACGAACCGTTACGCCTGGAGTAACGAAGATCAAACTGTGGGAGCTGGCTTGCCTGCGTTGATGGTAGGTCGTGCATAACTGATCGTTCCCACGCGTGGGCATGCATCCTGTGACGCTCTGCGTCCCCCTTATGCTGACTGGCTGGACGCGGAGCGTCCCCGGCGGCATTCCCACGCGGAGCGTGTGAACGATCAGTCAGGCCAGGCCGGACTCTACCAGCAGCGCTTCAAGCCCCATCAAGTCCGGCACCTTCGCCACCTGCTCCCCCACTTGCACCGCCGCCTCCTCGAGCGTTCGCCCGTCACGCTGGCTTCGCCGCAGGCCGCTTCAAAGCTGGTCAGCGGAATCTGCCGATCGCGCCACGTGACCTGGCGGCGCATAACTGATCGTTCCCACGCTCCGCGTGGGCATGCATCCTGTGACGCTCTGCGTCACCCTTATGCTGACTGGCGGGACGCGGAGCGTCCCCGGCGGCATTCCTACGCGGAGCGTGTGAACGATCAGTCAGGCCAGGCCGGACTCTACCAGCAGCGCTTCAAGCCCCATCAAGTCCGGCACCTTCGCCACCTGCTCCCCCACTTGCACTGCCGCCAGTTCCAGCGGGCACAGGGGCACGTCCACGTAGCTCAATTCGCTGTCGAGCTTGTACGAGCGGGGAATACCCTGGATCACCAGGGCAATGAACTTCAACGTGGGCCTGCCACCCAACGCATTCAACACCACGATCCTCGAGCGTTCGCCCGTCACGCTGGCTTCGCCGCAGGCCGCTTCAAAGCTGATCAGCGGAATCTGTCGATCGCGCCAAGTGACCTGCCGCAGGTACCACGGCGGCGCATCGCTGGCCGGTTCGCCACGCTGGAAATCGATCAGTTCGGCCACGGCAACGTTGGGCAGCACCAAGTGGCGGTCGGCCAGGGGCAGCAGCAGGCCGGTGAGTTGGCTGGTGCGGTGTTCAAGCATGGGACTTGCTCCAGTAGGCGATGCTCTCCAGCAGCACCGACTCTTGGTACGGCTTGCCGAGGTAGTCGTTGACGCCAATGGCCATGGCGCGGTCGCGGTGTTTCTGGCCGGTGCGTGAGGTGATCATGATGATCGGCAAGCGCATCAGGCGTGGGTCGTTGCGTATCTGAATGGCCACTTCGAAGCCGTCCATGCGCGGCATTTCGATGTCGAGCAGCATCAAGTCCGGGGTGTGTTCTTCCAGGATGGCGAGGGCGTCGATACCGTCCTTGGCGGTGAGCACGTTCATGCCGTTGCGCTCCAGCAGGCGGCTGGTGACTTTGCGCACAGTGACCGAGTCGTCCACCACCAGCACCAGCAGCGGGCGTTTTTTCAGTGGGTCGTTGAGGATCAGCGGCGCATCCACTGCCTGGGCCGGCAAGGCCGGTTGCCGAGCGCGGATGTGCGCCAGCAGGTCGATGATCAGCACCACATGGCCGTCGCCCAGGATGGTCGCGCCGGTCACGCCCTGCACCCCGGAGAATTGCGGGCCCAGGCCCTTGACCACGATCTCGCGGGTACCGGCCATGGCATCCACGTGCACCGCCACGCGGCGTTCATTGCAGTGCACCAGCAGCACCGGCACCGGCTGGTACTGGCCCAGCAGTTTAGGGCGGCTGGCGGTGTGCAGCAGGTCACCGAGGTAGAACAACTCGTAGCGCTGGCCGGCGTATTCATAGTGCGGCGGGTCTTGCTGGTAGTGCCCCGCCAATTCGTGGGGCAGCACGCGCACCAGGCCTTCGATGGTGTTGAGAGGGATCGCGTATTGGTCGTCCGCGCAGTGCACCATCAGCGCACGATTGACCGACACGGTAAACGGCAGGCGAATGCGAAAATGCACGCCCATGCCCGGCGTCGAGTCGATCACCATCGAGCCGCCGAGCTGGCGCACTTCTTCATGCACCACGTCCATGCCCACGCCGCGCCCGGAAATCTGGGTGATTTTTTCGGCGGTGGAAAAGCCCGGCTGCAGGATGAACTGCAACACGTCACGGTCGCTGATCTCTTGATGGGGGGCGAGCAGGCCGCGCTTGATCGCCTTGCGTCGCACCGCTTCGAGGGGTACACCCGCGCCGTCGTCACGCATGTCGAAGACGATGTCGCCGCCTTCGTGGGTCAGGTCCAGGGTGATGCGGCCCTTCTCCGGTTTACCCGCAGCCAGCCGCACTTCGCGGGACTCCAGGCCGTGGTCGACCGCGTTGCGCAGCATATGCTCCAAGGGGGCCGCCATGCGTTCCAGCACATTGCGGTCCATCTCGCCTTCGGCATTGCCGACGATAAACTCCACGTCCTTGCCCAACTCGCCCGCCACTTGCCGCACGATGCGCTTGAGGCGTGGCAACATGCGCTCGAAAGGCACCATGCGCGTGCGCATCAGGCCTTCCTGCAATTCGGTGTTGATGCGTGCCTGTTGCTGCAGCAGGTTGTAGGCATCCTGGTTGCGACGCTCAAGGGTCTCTTTTAGATCGAGCAGGTCGGAGGCAGATTCGGACAGCGCACGGGCCAGCTGTTGCAGCTGCGAGTGGCGGTCCATTTCCAGCGGGTCGAACTCTTCGTAGCCCAGGCGTTCGGCCTCGGCTTGCTGGCGGCTCAAGAGGCGGCCCTGGGTTTCGCTGTCGAGCCGGCGCAATTGGTCGCGCATGCGCTCGATGGTGGTTTCCATCTCACTCAAGGCAATGCGCGCATCCTTGACTTGCTGCTCGATACGCCCACGGAAGATCGAAGTTTCGCCGGCCAGGTTGACCAGGTCATCGAGCAAGTCGGCAGAGATTTTCACCATGTCGGCGGCCGGGTCGGCGACCGCTTCGGCCTTGCCCGCCGGCAGCGCCACCGGTGTGACCGGCTCATCACTGGGGTGCACCAGGCTCTTGATGCGCTCGATGAGTTTATCCACCGAACCCACCGGCAATCCCTCGGCCACGGCGTCGATCATTTGCGCCAGGCGATCATGGCAACCTTGCAGCAGTGCGAACAACTCAGGGGTCGGCGCGAGCAAACCGGCGGAAAGCCCTTCGTAGAGAAATTCCAGCTCATGGGCCAGATCGCCGATCGGCCCGATCTCGACCATGCGTGCACCGCCCTTGAGGGTGTGCAGGTCACGCAGCAGGGTTTCCACTTCCTGGCGATTGCCCGGCTCGTCCTGCCAGCGCAAAAGCGCGCTGCCTGAGCTGTCGAGGATATCGGCGGCTTCTTCGAGGAATATATCCAGCAATTCCGGGTCGGCACCCGAGGCTGGCGCCACCGCAGCCGGCGCTGCCGGGCTGCTGGCCTGGCGCAATTCCCGCAGCCTTTCGACCAGTTCGGCGCCGTCACTCAGGGGTTGCTGTTGTTGCAGCTCTTCCAATTGTTGAGCCAAGCGTTCGTGGCTGGCCATCAGTGCCTGGGATAGCTCGACAGAGTAGCTATAGCGGCGGTCCACCAGCCCCTCATAAACGCATTCCAGCTCGTGGGCCAAGTCGCCCACCGGGTCGATTTCGGCCATGCGCGCGCCGCCCTTGAGGGTGTGCAGATCCCGCTGCAACGAGGACAAGGGCGCAGCGCTGTCGGGCTCCAGTAACCATCGCTTGAGCGACTGGCCGGCGCTGTCGAGGATGTCTACGGCCTCCTCAAGGAAGATCTCAACAATCTCGTCGTCCATCGCGGTGGCGTGATCCAGCTGCGCGGTGGCCGCGCCCAATTCGGAGATACTCAGGGCGCGGCTGCCGTCGCTTTTGATCAGGCCTGTGGCGGACGGGTCTAAGGCTTCGTCCAGCAACGCGCGTAACGCCTGCAGCCGTGCAGGCGCGGGGCTGATTTCCTGGCCGGCGGCCAACTGGTCGAGCATGTTGATCAGCGCGTCGTGGGCCTGTTCAGCCTCTTGGAAGAACCGGGCGCTGACCGCCAGGCTGCTTTCCTCTACCGCGCCATACAGGTCGAGCAAGGCTTCGCACAACGCGTCGATAGGGTGCAGGTCGGCAAGGTGAGCGCCCTCGCCCAACGTAGTCAGCTCGTCCAGCAATGCCGTGAGTTCCTGACGGTCGCCGGGGTGCTGCTGCCAGCGGCGCAGCAGGCTTTCGGCGTCGAGCAGGATGTCCATGCCCTGGGCCAGGAAGTTGGTGATCAAGTGCGGGTCACGCTTGACGTGCAGGCCGGTCGTGGGCGCGTCGAGCAAGGCGGCAAGTTGATGCTCCAGCAGGTGTTGGGTGCGGCTGATCACGCTGGCCGCGCCGTGGATCGGCGCCAGGGGATTGTTGTCCAGGTCACGCACCCCGCGCTGGAACAGCCCTTGTGCCTCAAGCAACAACGCCACTTCGTCCTTGCCCAGCGGCACGCGGTGGGCCTTGTACTCACGGGTGAGGTGATCCAGCGGGCGCGCCAGTTCGGCAATGGGCAACACGCCGGCCATGTAGGCGCTGCCCTTGAGGGTGTGCAAGGCGCGTTGCAGTTCATCGCTGACCTGCAGCGGCACCTGCTCGGCGGCCTGTTGCAGGAAGTGGTCGAGGCTGTCCAGATGGCCCAGGGCTTCGTTGCGGAAGATCTCCAGCAGCATTGGGTCATGGGGCTCGGTGGTCGACGTTGCAGCACCACTGGCCAGGGCATGGGCACGGGCGGCCAAGGCGTCGACTTCATCGCGCTGGCGCTGGTCGTCGCTGGCGAAATCGGCGATCAGCTCCGGCAGCAGGGCCACGGCCTCATCCAACACCTGCCGCACCTCAGGGCCAAGGACCACACTGCGTTCCAGCACGCGATTGAGCAGGTTCTCCACGGCCCAGGCCAGCTCGGCCAGCACCAGGGCGCGCACCATGCGGCCGCTGCCCTTGAGGGTATGGAAAGCCCGGCGCATTTCGCCCTGGGCGGCTTTGTCCGCGCTGTCGGGCAGGTAGCGATGCAACACGTCGAGGACTTCATCGGTTTCTTCAAGGAAGACTTCGCGCAGTTCATCGTCAATCGGTTCTTCGCCGGCCGGCGGCGGCAACAGGCTACCGGGACGCTGCAAGGCTGGAGGGTTGAGACGTGATGCAGGGCTGGCCAAGGCATCGAACTGGGATTGGTTTGGCGCAGCCTCGGTGGACAGCGCCCCCTCGGGCGCAGCCAGGGCCTGCCGCCAGGTTTTTTCCACCGGCAGGTAGCCCAATGCATTCAAGCCCTGGGTGGCCAATTCCAGCACTTTTTCCCCTGCCGCGTCAGGGTCTTGAAGCATGCGCTCAAGGTAATACTCCAGGCTGCTGACCACCTCGGCGAAATGCGCCAGTTGAGCCGCCGAAGGTACGGCCTCGCTGATCATCAATTGCTCGTCGACGTAATCGGTGCAACCGCGCATCAGGCTCGCCGCACGCGGCAAGGGAATCATCGCCAGGGCACCACGCACCTGGCTCAGTAGCTCGGGCAAGGACTCCAGGCGCTGACGATCCCAATCAGCCTCAATGCAGTCGATCACCAGCTCCTTGGCTTGGCGCAGGCACTGGCACGACTCACGAATCACCAACTGATGGATCTGGGTCAGGTCGGTGGTGGGCAAGCGGCTGTCTTCACGGCTTTGCGGTTCGACGGTGCCGATCATCCCGGCCAACGTCGCTTCGACATACAGCAACGCGCCGGCCACATCCATCAACACCGCGTCATTGGGTTCGCGCTGCCCCTGGACCAGGCTCAACACCACGGCGAGTTGGTCGATGATCACTTTGCGCGGCTGGCCGAAACCCAGCACCGCGAGGGTATCGGCTATCTGCCGCAACGGCGCCAGCAACGGATCGAGGTCCTGGGTGTGCTGGCGATCACTGCGCACGAACAGATCCAGGCGTTCCTTGACCCGCACCAGTTCCTCACACAACGCCCCGAGTACCGAGCCCATGGCATTGCGATCCGGCCCGGCCAGCCGTGCACGTTCAGCATCGACCACGGCGCTGTCGGGCAAGGCTTCGTCCAAGCCGTAGCGCTCCTTCAGGCTCTGCATGCGCGGCGTCGGCCGGGTGACTTTGGCGACGTAGAACAACAGGCTCTTGAGCAACTCGTCCGGTGCCGGCTGGTTGATGCCATTGATGCCTTGAACCAGCAAGCGCTTGAGTTGCTTGTCGCTGGCCTTGAGCAGGCTGCGCAGCGCCGGGCTGTTGGCGACCACGCCGGTGAGCATGCCTTCGACCAGCGCCGAGGTGACCTGCCACAACGGCAGCAGCGGCGCACCCTGGCACAGCGCTTCAAGGCGTGCGAACACCCGCGCCATGTCTTCCAGGTTGCTGGGGCCGTGGTCTTCACGCAGCAACCCGGCGAGGGCTTGTTGCAGCAGGTGGCGCCATTGGCGCAACTGCTCATGCAGATCCGGCGTGGCCCGTTGGGCCAGGGCTTGCTCAGGCAACGGCTCGATCGATAGCAGTTGCGGGCTGAACAGGCTGGTTTCCGATAGCAGGCTTTCACCACGGGCGCTGCGCAGGTCGTTGAGCAGCGGTAGCACCACCAGCGGCAAGTCGCGGCGGGCACTGTGCACGCGGTCGAGGTACAGCGGCAGTTGGCCGAGGGCTTGTTGCAGCAGCCGGATACCTTCATCGCGTTGGCCAACGTGCCCGGCCTGTAGTGCCAGGGCCAGTTCCTCGATTTCTTCGGCCAGCAGCGCCGCGCCGTAGAACTCGACTATTTGCAGCGCGCCATGTACCTGGTGAATACCGGCCAGGCATTCGTTTAGAGCGTCGTCGTCATGGGTTTCAACGTACGCGTCCAGGGCCGACCGGGCCTGTTTCAGGGTTTCGGCAATATCGCCCTTGACCCATTCGAGGGCCACGTAGTCGTGCCGATCAACCATAACTGCTCCGCTTAGAATTCATGAGTTGCTGGTATCTCACAAACAATGGAGATCCGATGTGGGAGCTGGCTTGCCTGCGATAGCGGTGGGTCAGCACTATTTCTGTATCTGACAGACCGCTATCGCAGGCAAGCCAGCTGCCATAGTTGGACTGTGGTGTTCTTCAGGTCGTATTTCAATCATCGACCTGCTTGGGCGGCGGCAAGGTGAAACCCGATACCGACCTGCGCAACTGGCTGGCCATCTTCGCCAGGTTACCAATGCTTTCTGCGGTGGCGGTGGAACCCGACGACGTCTGGGTGGTGATCTGCTGGATCACGTTCATGGTCAGGGAAATCTGCCCCGCCGATGAGGTCTGTTGCTGCGCCGCGTTGGAAATACTCTGGATCAGCGCTGCCAGGGTTTTGGACACGCCTTCGATCTCTTCCAGCGCCACCCCGGCGTCCTGGGCCAGGCGTGCGCCGCGCACCACTTCGGTGGTGGTCTGCTCCATGGAAATCACCGCTTCGTTGGTGTCGGCCTGGATGGTGCGCACCAGGGTTTCGATCTGCCGGGTGGCTGCCGAGGAGCGTTCGGCCAACCGTTGCACTTCATCGGCCACCACCGCAAAACCGCGCCCGGCGTCACCGGCCATGCTGGCCTGGATCGCGGCGTTGAGAGCGAGGATGTTGGTCTGGTCGGCGATGTCGTCGATCAGGCTGATGATGTCGCCAATTTCCTGGGACGATTCGCCCAAACGCTTGATGCGCTTGGCGGTGTCCTGGATCTGCTCGCGAATGTTGTCCATGCCGTGGATGGTGTTGTGCACCACCTCGTTGCCTTTGTTGGCGATCTCTACCGAACGTTCAGCTACCGCCGAGGATTCGGCCGCGTTGGCCGACACCTGGTCGATGGACTGCGCCATCTGATTGATCGCCGTGGACGCTTCGGCAATCTGCTGGGCCTGATGCTCCGACGCCTGGGCCAGGTGCATGGCGGTGGCCTGGGTGTCCTGCACCGCACCGGCGACCTGCCCGGCAGTGAGGTTGATGGTGGCGACCAGGTCGCGCAGTTGGTCCACGGAATAGTTGATGGAGTCTGCGATGGTGCCGGTGAAGTCTTCGGTGACCGAGGCGGTGACGGTGAGGTCGCCGTCAGCCAGGTCTTCGATTTCATCCAGCAGGCGCATGATCGCGTTCTGGTTGCGCTCGTTCTTCTGCGCGGTTTCATGCAGTTGGCGGTTGGTCTCACGCACCATGACCAGGCCGATCAGGATGATCGAGGCCAGCGCCAGCAAGCCCAGCACGTAACCGCCGATGGTGTCGAAGCTGCGCCCGCTGGCGAGGTTTTCAAAACCCGTGGCCAGGTGCGAGGCTTCATCGAGCAGGGTTTGCGACAGGTTGAAAATATTGCTCGCCGAGGCGCGCACCTGGAACAACTGCGGCGAGGTCTCGAGAATTTCATCCACGGAGCCGGAGACAAATTCGAACAGCTCGGCGATGTCCGCCAGCCGCGCCCGGGCATCCGGGTCTTCGACCTGGGTGATACGCAGCCCCGGGTTGCCGTTGAGCATGCCATTGAGCACCACGCCAAAACGGTTGGCATCGCGACCGAAGGCATCGGCGGCCTGCCCGGCGGTTTCATCCCCCGCCAGCACCGTGTTGACCGCCCCCAGGATACGTTCGGCCAGCAGCGACTGGCGTTGGGCCAAGGCTACCTGGCTGGCCGGGGCGCCGCGTTGCAGCAGGATATCCACGACTTTTTCCGACTCGATCTGCAGTTGCGGTACGGTTTCGGCCAGGGTCGCCGCCACCTGGTGCAACGACAACACGGTCTGCTCGCTGGCCAGGATGGCGTCGGTGTTTTTCAGCAACGCCTCCCAGTCGGTCTGCACCGCCCGCATTTCGGCGCGCACCGCACTGGGCGCCGCCGGTAAGCCGGTTTGCGGGTCACCTTTTTTCAGGTAGCCCCAGCGCTGGGCAAAATCGTTGCGCGCATCGCCCAGCAGCTTGAACGCCGCCGCTTTCCCGGCAGCGGCCTCGGTGGCGTTCTTGGCAATGCGCTGGGACAGCACGCGCAGCTCACCGGCGTGGCCGATGTACTGTTTATCGTAGGTGGACTGGGTGTTGAGGTACGCGAAGTTGGCGAACAGCAGCATGATGAACACGATCAAGGCGATAAACAGCACGATGATCTGCGAACGGCTGCGCGAAGCGGCCTGGGGTTTGGGCGTGGTAGCGGTGCTCATGCGGCAACATCCATGAAGCCAGGGGCCTGGGCCAGGGCGAAGGGGCTGAAGACTTGCCACGGCGGGTCGCCGTCGAACTGGCCCTGAATAAACGGCGCGCTCGAGGCAGCGCTCGCCACCCAGGCATCCAATGGGAAATGCTGCATGCCTACCACCTCATCTACCAGCAGCCCGACAAACAGGTCGTTGAACTCCACCACCAGCACCCGCCGTTGCTTGCGCGCCCTGGACAACTCAAGGCCCAGGAAACCGCCCAGGTCCATCACCGGAAGCAAGCGCCCGCGCAGGTTGGCCACGCCCTTGACCCAGGGCTTGACCCCCGGCATCAAGGTGCAACGTGGCTCATGCAACACCTCGGCGACTTCGCCCATGGGCGCCACGTAGGCGTTTGGCCCTATGCGGAAAGCGATGCCGCTCCAGCGTTGCAGGCGCGTTTCCTGGGACGGCAGGTCCGCGGCCAGCAAGCGGCAGCGGCGGTCGATGTCCAGCAGCAGCTCGAAGGCGGTTTGCGACTCGGTCATGATCGCAAGCCTTAGCCGGCCAGCACCTTTTTCAGGGTGGCAATCAGGGTTTCTTCATCCACAGGCTTGGTCAGGTAGTCCTTGGCGCCCTGGCGTGCGCCCCAGATCTTGTCGGTTTCCTGATCCTTGGTGGTGATGATGATGATCGGGATACCGTTGGTTTCCGGCTCCTTGGACAACTGGCGCGTGGCCTGGAAGCCGTTGAGGCCGGGCATCACGATATCCATCAGCACCGCGTCGGGCTTTTCCTGGCGGGCCAGGGCCACGCCGTCCGCGCCGTTTTCGGCCTTGAGCACCTGGTGGCCATGCTTTTCCAGCATGCCGGTGAGTTTGTACATTTCGGTCGGCGAATCGTCGACGATCAGAACACGTGCCATGGTTTTCCCCGCTACATTGGTCGGCGCCGGCCCTCGTGAGGCGGCGTCAGTGTGCTTGTTCTACTGCGGCGAACCCAGGCACGTAGGCCTTGATCGCCCCCAGCAGTTCTTCCTTGCTGAAAGGCTTGGTCAAAAATTGATCGACACCCACGATGCGCCCCTTGGCCTTGTCGAACAGGCCGTCCTTGGAAGACAACATGATCACCGGGATCGACTTGAACGCCGGGTTGTTCTTCACCAGGGCGCAGGTCTGGTAGCCATCCAGGCGCGGCATCATGATGTCGACAAAGATAATGTGCGGGTGATGATCAACAATACGGGCCAGGGCGTCGAAACCGTCGATCGCCGTGATGACCTCGCACCCCATGTTCTTCAACAGCGTCTCGGCGGTGCGGCGGATCGTTTTCGAATCGTCGATCACCATCACCTTCAAGGCGTTGGAATGCTGTTCCATATCTGCTCTACCATCGCCACAGCGAATCGGTTTTCGGTGTGTACTGCCTGATGTTGCACAGGATGAACGCCGCAAGCCTTGGAATTCAAGGGCTGCTGCGCCGTGCCAGCCTTTTTAGCACAGTCTCCTGGCGCAATCTATCGAGGCACCCGCCCAGTGGTTTTTCCTTGACCCACAACAGCCGCAGCGCCACTCTGACGCCACTTTTATGCGCCCTAATTTGCTAGAGGAAATCCCCATGAGCGTTCGCGTCGGCATTGTCATGGACCCTATCGCCAGCATTTCCTATAAAAAGGACAGTTCGCTGGCCATGCTCCTGGCCGCCCAGGCCCGCGGCTGGACCTTGTTCTATATGGAGCAGCGCGACCTTTACCAGGGTGACGGCGAGGCCCGCGCACGCATGCGCCCGCTGCAGGTGTTTGCCAACCCCGAGAAGTGGTTCGAGCTTTCTGACGAAATCGACAGCCCGCTGAGCGACCTCGACGTGATCCTGATGCGCAAGGATCCGCCGTTCGACATGGAATTTGTGTACTCCACCTACCTGCTGGAGCAGGCCGAACGCGCGGGCGTGTTGATCGTCAACAAGCCGCAAAGCCTGCGCGACTGTAATGAAAAACTGTTCGCCACCCTGTTCCCGCAGTGCACGCCACCGACCGTGGTCAGCCGCCGCGCCGATGTACTGCGTGAATTCGCCGCCAAGCATGGCGACGTGATCCTCAAGCCGCTGGACGGCATGGGCGGCACCTCGATCTTCCGTCACCGCGCCGGCGACCCGAACCTGTCGGTGATCCTCGAAACCCTGACCGCCCTGGGCACCCAGCAGATCATGGGCCAGGCCTACCTGCCGGCGATCAAGGATGGCGACAAGCGTATCCTGATGATTGACGGCGAGCCGGTGGATTATTGCCTGGCGCGCATCCCGGCAGCCGGCGAGACCCGTGGCAACCTGGCCGCCGGTGGTCGCGGTGAAGCGCGGCCATTATCAGAAAAAGACCGCTGGATTGCCGCTCAAGTCGGTCCAACCCTGCGGGAAAAAGGTCTGCTATTTGTCGGACTAGACGTAATTGGCGAGAACCTCACTGAAATCAACGTCACCAGCCCGACCTGTATTCGCGAGATCGACAACGCATTTGGCACGAACATCGGCGAAATGCTGATGGTCGCCATTGAACGCAAGCTACAAGCCAAGTGACATAGAACAGCCGGACACCTACCAACATTGCGTTATCATGCGCCACCTGTGAAACGCGCGATGTTGGTTTTCTTGTCATGACACTCCCGTCCGATCTGCCCCCCGAATTCTCCCCCAGCGGCGTGCGCCCGGCCGATCGTCTCGGTTTTACCCTGTTTCTCGCTGCCTTGATTCATCTCGCCCTGCTCCTGGGTGTGGGGTTCACCCTGGTCGAACCCAAGCAGATCACCAAGACCCTGGAAATCACTCTCGCCACGTTCAAGAGCGAAAAGAAGCCCGAAAAGGCTGACTTTCTCGCCCAGGACAACCAACAGGGCAGCGGCACCCTCGACAAGAAAGCCGTGCCCAAGACCACCGAGGTAGCGCCCTTCCATGACAACCAGGTCAAGAAGGTCACTCCGCCGCCAGCGCCCAAGCCTGAGGTCAGGCAGGCCACGCCCAAGGCTGCGGTGACAACTGTCGCGCCCAAACCGCAAAAAGCCCCGACCCAGCGCGAAAAGGCCAAGACCGAACCCAAGCCCGAGCCAGTGAAACCTGCGCCGACGTTCGACAGTTCGACGTTATCCGACGAAATTTCCAGCCTGGAAGCCGAACTGGCTCATGAGCAACAGCTTTATGCCAAGCGCCCGCGCATCTACCGTCTGAACGCCGCCTCAACCATGCGCGATAAAGGTGCCTGGTATAAGGACGAGTGGCGCAAGAAGGTCGAACGCATCGGCAACCTCAATTACCCGGACGAGGCGCGGCGCCAACAGATTTATGGCAATTTGCGCTTGCTGGTGTCGATCAACCGTGACGGCTCGCTGTATGAGGTGCAGGTGCTGGAGTCCTCCGGCCAGCCGCTGCTGGACCAGGCTGCGCAACGCATCGTGCGCCTGGCCGCGCCCTTTGCGCCGTTCAGCGGCGACTTGAGCGACGTGGACCGCCTGGAAATCATCCGCACCTGGCGGTTCGCCAAGGGCGACCGGTTGTCCAGCAACTGATCGCACAGATCGTTCCCACGCTCCGCGTGGGAATGCCGCCATGGGCGCTCTGCGTCTGCTCTTGGGACGCGGAGCGCCCCGGGATGCATTCCCACGCGGAGCGTGGGAACGATCAGCGATCAGGCTCGCGCCCGCACTTGTCAGTTCGTCCCTCCAACGCCACACTAGCGGACATGAAAAACGTCAGCCCGACCTACCTCAAGCACCAATTCCTGATCGCCATGCCCCATATGGCCGACCCGAACTTTGCGCAGACCTTGACCTACATCGTCGAGCACACGGCCAATGGTGCAATGGGGTTGGTGGTCAACCGCCCGCAGGAGCTGAACCTGGCCGATATCCTTGAGCAACTGCGCCCGGAGATCGACCCGCCGGCGCGTTGCCAGGGCGTACCGATCTACATCGGCGGGCCGGTGCAGACCGATCGCGGTTTTGTGCTGCACCCCACCGGGCCCAAGTTCCAGGCCACGGTAGACCTTGAGGGTGTGTCATTGTCCACATCCCAGGACGTGCTGTTCGCCATCGCCGACGGCGTCGGCCCTGAGCAAAGTGTGATCACCCTGGGCTACGCCGGTTGGGAAGCCGGGCAACTGGAGGC
This sequence comes from Pseudomonas sp. NBRC 111138, assembly GCF_001320835.1. NCBI lineage: Bacteria > Pseudomonadati > Pseudomonadota > Gammaproteobacteria > Pseudomonadales > Pseudomonadaceae > Pseudomonas > Pseudomonas sp. NBRC 111138. The sequence goes on from NZ_BCBO01000001.1 coordinate 19,192, forward strand.
CGAACTGGCCAGCAATGCCTGGCTGACCTGCCCGTTCGACGCTGACATCCTGTTCAACACCGCCAGCGAACTGCGCCTGGAAGCGGCAGCAGCCAAGCTGCGGGTCAACCTCAGCCTGCTGACCAGCCAGGCGGGGCACGCCTGATGGCCTTGCGTCTGATCCTCGGTTTTGACTACGGCACCAAACAGATCGGCGTAGCGGTTGGCCAGGTCATCACCGGCCAGGCCCGCGAGCTGTGCACCCTCAAGGCCCAGAACGGCGTGCCGGACTGGAACCAGGTCGAAGCCCTGATCAAAGAGTGGAAGCCTGACGCGGTAGTGGTCGGCCTGCCCCTGAACATGGATGGCACCCCCAGTGACATGTGCCTGCGCGCCGAGAAGTTCGCGCGCCGCCTCAATGGCCGCTACAACCTGCCCTTCTATACCCATGACGAACGCCTCACCACCTTCGAAGCCAAGGGGGAGCGCCGCGACCGTGGCGGGCAAAAGGGCAGTTACCGCGACAACCCGGTAGACGCCATCGCCGCGGCCTTGCTGTTGCAGGGCTGGCTGGATGAAAACACCGCTTTATTTGAATCCTGACCCGCCGCGATCCTGTGGAAGCGGGCTTGCCCGCGAAGAACGTTAACGATACCGCGAGAAGGCTGGATGAACGCGGTGCCCATGAGTTTTTCGCGAGCAAGCTCGCTCCTACACACTTGATAAGGAGCCACCATGAGCTTGCCGAACCCTGCCGAACTGATCAGCCAGATGGCGATACGCCTCAAGGCGCACCTGGAACACCGTGCCATCAGCGAACCGCGTTTTATCGGCATACGCACCGGTGGCGTGTGGGTAGCCCAGGCATTGCTGGAAGCACTGGGCAGCGATTCGCCCCTGGGCACCCTGGACGTGTCCTTCTACCGCGACGATTTCAGCCAGAACGGCCTGCATCCACAAGTGCGCCCTTCGGCCCTGCCCTTCGAGATCGAAGGCCAGCACCTGGTACTGATCGACGACGTGCTGATGAGCGGCCGCACCATCCGCGCCGCCATGAACGAACTGTTCGACTATGGCCGCCCGGCCAGCGTGACCCTGGTGTGCCTGCTGGACCTGGATGCCGGCGAACTACCGATCAGCCCGGACGTCGTAGGCGCGACCCTGTCGCTTGCCCCCCAGCAGCGGGTAAAATTGTCCGGTCCTACGCCGCTCGAACTCGAACTGCAAGACCTTGCCCTTTAAACCGCCTTGTAAAGAGTCCCCGCGATGACGCCTCTAGATGCCAAGCGCCCGCTGCAGCTCAATGCTCAGGGCCAGTTGCAACACTTCTTGTCCCTCGACGGTTTGCCCCGCGAACTGCTCACCGAAATCCTCGACACCGCCGATTCGTTCCTGGAAGTCGGTGGCCGGGCAGTGAAGAAAGTCCCGCTGTTGCGCGGCAAAACCATCTGCAACGTGTTCTTCGAGAACTCCACCCGCACCCGCACCACCTTTGAACTGGCGGCCCAGCGGCTGTCGGCCGATGTGATCACGTTGAACGTGTCCACCTCGTCGGCGAGCAAGGGCGAAACCCTGCTCGATACCCTGCGCAACCTGGAAGCCATGGCAGCCGACATGTTCGTGGTACGCCACGGCGACTCCGGCGCTGCGCATTTCATCGCCGAGCATGTGTGCCCGAACGTGGCGATCATCAATGGCGGCGACGGCCGTCACGCGCACCCGACCCAGGGCATGCTCGACATGCTCACCATTCGTCGGCACAAGGGCAGCTTTGAAAACCTCTCGGTAGCCATCGTCGGCGACATCATGCATTCGAGGGTTGCACGTTCGAACATGCTGGCTCTCAAGGCCCTGGGTTGCCCGGATATCCGCGTGATCGCGCCCAAGACTCTGTTGCCAATCGGCATCGAACAGTATGGCGTGAAGGTCTACACCGACATGGCCGAGGGCCTCAAGGATGTGGACGTAGTGATCATGCTGCGCCTGCAACGCGAGCGCATGGCCGGGGGCTTGTTGCCCAGCGAAGGTGAGTTCTACCGCCTGTTCGGCCTGACCACCGCACGCCTGGCCATGGCCAAGCCGGATGCAATCGTGATGCACCCGGGGCCGATCAACCGCGGTGTGGAAATTGAGTCGGCGGTGGCCGATGGCCCGCAGTCGGTGATTCTCAACCAAGTGACCTACGGCATCGCCGTGCGCATGGCCGTGCTGTCCATGGCCATGAGCGGGCAAACCGCGCAACGTCAATTCGAGCAGGAGCAGGCCCAGTGAAGCTCAGCATTCTCGGCGCCCGAGTCATCGACCCGGCCAGTGGCCTGGACCAAGTTACCGATCTACACCTGGACGCCGGCAAGATCGTCGCCATGGGCTCCGCCCCCGCAGGCTTCAACGCCGGCCAGAGCATCGATGCCAAGGGCCTGGTGGCCGCGCCTGGGCTGGTGGACCTGAATGTCGCACTGCGCGAGCCGGGCTACAGCCGCAAAGGCAATATCGCCAGCGAAACCCAGGCCGCCGCGGCCGGTGGCGTGACCAGCCTGTGTTGCCCGCCCAACACCAAGCCGGTGCTGGACACGTCGGCCGTGACCGAGCTGATCCTTGACCGCGCCCGCGAAGCCGGCAACTGCAAAGTGTTTCCCATTGGTGCCTTGAGCAAGGGCCTGGATGGCGAACAACTCGCCGAATTGATCGCCCTGCGTGACGCCGGTTGCGTGGCCTTCGGCAATGGCCTGGAAAGCTTTCGCAGCACGCGCACCTTGTGCCGCGCCCTGGAATACGCGGCCACCTTCGACTTGACGGTGATCTTCCATTCCCAGGACCGCGACCTGGCCGAAGGCGGCCTGGCCCACGAAGGCGCAGTGGCCAGCTTCCTCGGCCTGCCGGGCATTCCGGAAACAGCAGAAACCGTGGCTCTCGCTCGTGACCTGTTGCTGGTGGAACAAAGCGGCGCGCGTGCGCATTTCAGCCAGTTGACCAGCGCCCGGGGCGTGGCTCTGATCGCCCAGGCCCAGGCCCGTGGCTTGCGGGTCACCGCGGATGTCGCCCTGTACCAACTGATCCTGACGGATGAGGCGCTGATCGACTTCTCCAGCCTGTACCACGTACAGCCCCCGCTGCGCACCAAGGCTGACCGTGACGGTTTGCGTGCGGCGGTGAAGTCGGGCGTGGTGTCGGCGATTTCCAGCCATCACCAACCTCACGAGCGAGACGCCAAGCTGGCACCGTTTGGCGCGACCGAGCCAGGCATCAGCAGCGTGGAGTTGTTGTTGCCACTGGCGATGACGCTGGTGGAAGACGGCTTGCTGGACCTGCCGACACTGCTGGCACGCCTGAGCGCCGGCCCGGCCGAGGCCCTGCGCTTGCCGGCAGGCCAGTTGGCGGTGGGTTCACCGGCGGACCTGGTGCTGTTCGACCTGGCAAGCTCGACGGTGGCTGGTGAGCGTTGGTTGTCCAAGGGCGAAAACTGCCCGTTCATCGGCCACAGCCTGCCGGCGACGGTGCGGTATACCTTGATGGATGGGCGGATCAGCTACCAGGCTTGACGCGCAAGCTCGTTCCCACGCTCTGCGTGGGAACGCATCCTGTGACGCTCTGCGTCAGCACTCCAAAGGTGGACGCGAAGCGTCCTGGGCTGCATTTCCACGCGGAGCGTGGGAACGATCAGTGCTCAGCGCCCGCTGTTGCGCTCGGCATTGCGGATCGAGATCTGCGTGTTCAGCGTCCAGAAGTCATACAGCACCCCGATCAGGAACAAACCGCCGGTCAGCAGGTAGATCAGGCCGGTGATCCATTTGCCCTGGTACATACGGTGCACACCAAACACCCCCAGGAACGCCAACAGAATCCACGCCACGCTGTATTCAATCGGCCCTGCGGTAAACCGCAGGTCGGCTTCACGGTCCATGGCCGGGATCAGGAACAAGTCGATCAACCAGCCAATGCCGAACAAGCCGAAGGTGAAAAACCAGATCGTGCCCGTCACAGGCTTGCCGTAATAAAAGCGATGAGCCCCGGTAAAACCGAAAATCCACAGCAGGTAACCAATCGCCTTGCTGTGGGTGTCTTGCTGCTGAGCAACCTGTTGATAGGTGTTCATGAAGGACCTCTTTTGCTTCGATAGATAAATTTTTTCATTTTCTTTGTGACTTTTTTACGGGCGCCCGACGTACGGCAAATGGTATCGTCCTGCCCTCAAAGCCTTGTAGCGCCTGACTTGTGTAGGACAATTGCGGCGAATCGTCGCGTTTTTCCTGAATTTGACCCCAAGGTTCAGTCGACAAACGGGCTGAGAACAGCACAAAAAGCTGTTATAAAGTTGCGCGCAAACCCATAAGAGCCACGCCTAATGCGACCATTTTTCAAGACATGGCTAACCATTTGCCTATTAATGCCACTGGCCGCCCACGCCACCAATCGTGAGCAACGACTTCCGAACGTTAACGGTTTCACCCCTAAAGTCCATAGCACGCCCAGCACTGCCAAATCGGCAAAGCCGACCGTCAGCCGCCCGACTCAACTGAGCAAGGCCCACGGCAAAGCGCTTTCCACCCAGTTGGCCGTGAACACCAAGCAAAGCAGCAACGTCTTGAGCCGTGCCGTCAACGTGCTCGGTACACCTTATCGTTGGGGCGGCAGCAGCCCAAGTAAAGGGTTCGACTGCAGCGGCCTGGTGAAATATGCATTTAACGATGTAAAAGCGGTGGACCTGCCACGCACTTCCAACGCCATGGCGGCCGGTCATGGGTTGAAGGTGGACCGTAAAGACCTGAAACCGGGCGACCTGTTGTTTTTCAAACTCAAGAGCCGCCAGGTCAATCATGTCGCCATCTACCTGGGCAACGACCGCTTTATCCACGCACCGCGCCGTGGCAAGTCGGTGAGCATCGACACACTGAAAAAGCCGTTCTGGGACAAGAACTACGTGATTGCCAAGCGGGTACTGCCTAAAGAGCAGAACAACAACCTGCGGATCGTGCAGCGCTAAGCAAGGCGCTACTGAAGCTCCCCATTTGAAATGCAATCAAATGTGGGAGCTGGCTTGCCTGCGATGACGGTGTGTCAGTTGGCAGAGAGTGCCTGACAGTCCGCTATCGCAGGCAAGCCAGCTCCCACATTGTGCATCTGTGTGTTCTAGATATCTGCCGGTACCCTCGCCTTCTCCCGGGCCTCTTCCCGACTGACCAGCCCCGAGCCGACCAACGCCTTCAAACTCATATCCAGGGTCTTCATCCCCAACGCCCCTCCCGTCTGGATAGCCGAAACCATCTGCGCCACCTTGTCTTCGCGAATCAAGTTACGAATTGCCGGGGTGCCCAGCATGATTTCATGAGCGGCCACGCGCCCACCGCCCACCTTCTTCACCAGCACCTGAGACACCACCGCCTGCAACGACTCCGACAGCATCGAGCGGACCATGGCCTTCTCCCCGGCCGGGAAGACGTCTACCAGCCGGTCCACTGTCTTTGCCGCCGACGAGGTGTGCAGGGTGCCGAACACCAGGTGCCCGGTCTCTGCCGCCGTCAGCGCAAGGCGGATGGTTTCCAGATCGCGCAATTCACCCACCAGGATCACATCCGGGTCTTCCCGCAGGGCTGAACGCAGGGCCACCGAGAAACTGTGAGTGTCGCGATGCACCTGGCGCTGGTTGACCAGCGCCAGTTTCGGCCTGTGGATAAACTCGATGGGGTCTTCCAGCGTGAGGATATGCTGGCGTCGATGCCGGTTGAGGTCGTCGATCATCGCCGCCAGGGTCGTAGACTTGCCCGAGCCGGTGGGCCCGGTCACCAGCACCAGGCCACGAGGAAGGCGGGCGATACGCTGGAACACCTCGCCCAGTCCCAGGTCCTCCAGGCTTTGGACCTCAGTCGCAATAGCCCGGAACACCGCACCCACGCCGCGATCCTGGCGGAACACGTTCGCCCGGAACCGGGCGACGCCTGGCAATTCGAAGGCAAAATCCGTTTCAAGAGATGTTTCGAAATCCTTTTGTTGATGTTTATTCAGCAAAGGGCTCAATAAGTCGACCACTTGGGTAGCGTTCAGCGCTGGCCCATCCAGCGGCCAAACCTCGCCATCAATGCGCAGCATCGGTGCCAGGCCGGCTGACAGATGCAGGTCTGAGGCGCCTCGGCTTACGCTGGCCGTCAGCAATTGCGTGATATCCATAGGGCTTTCCATTTCCAGTAGAATGCCGCGGACTCCATATCCACGGGCGCATCTTGAATGTCGACGATAGCAGACAACATCGGCCTGGTTATCCAGCGCATCCGCGCCGCAGCCGCCGCCGTGCAACGTGACGCAAGCAGCATCCACCTGCTGGCCGTGAGCAAGACCAAACCCGCGCAGGCGGTACGCGACGCCTATGCCGCCGGGCTGCACGACTTTGGGGAAAACTACCTGCAGGAAGCCTTGGGCAAACAGGCGGATTTGACCGACCTGCCCTTGAGTTGGCACTTCATCGGCCCCATTCAATCGAACAAGACTCGCGCCATCGCCGAGAACTTCGCTTGGGTGCATTCCGTGGACCGCCTGAAAATCGCACAACGCCTGTCCGAACAACGCCCGACCGACCTGCCGCCGCTCAATATCTGCATTCAGGTCAATGTCAGTGGCGAAGCCAGCAAGTCCGGCTGCACACCCGCCGACCTGCCGGCCCTGGCCACGGCGATCAGCGCCCTGCCGCGCTTGAAGCTGCGGGGTTTGATGGCAATTCCCGAGCCGACTGAAGACCGGGCGGAGCAGGATGCGGCGTTTGCCACGGTGCGCGACCTGCAAGCCAGCCTGAACCTGCCGCTGGACACACTTTCCATGGGCATGAGCCATGACCTTGAGTCGGCCATTGCCCAAGGCGCCACCTGGGTGCGGATCGGTACCGCCCTGTTTGGCGCCCGCGACTACGGCCAGCCGTGAAATGGCTGACATCCCTCGAAAATAAGGACCTGTCATGAGCAACACGCGTATTGCCTTTATCGGCGCCGGTAACATGGCGGCCAGCCTGATCGGTGGCCTGCGGGCCAAGGGCCTGGACGCCGAGCAGATCCGCGCCAGCGACCCGGGCGCCGAGACCCGCGAGCGCGTCAGCGCCGAACACGGTATCCAGACCTTCGCCGATAACGCCGAGGCCATCCACGGCGTCGATGTGATCGTGCTGGCGGTCAAGCCCCAGGCCATGAAGGCCGTGTGCGAGAGCCTGCGCCCGAGCCTGCAACCTCACCAACTGGTGGTGTCGATTGCCGCTGGCATCACCTGTGCCAGCATGAAAACCTGGCTCGGCGACCAGCCGATCGTACGTTGCATGCCCAATACCCCAGCGTTGCTGCGCCAGGGCGTCAGCGGTTTGTACGCCACCGCCGAAGTCAGCGCGCAACAGCGTGACCAGGCTCAGGAGCTGCTGTCTGCGGTGGGCCTCGCCGTATGGCTGGAGCAGGAACAGCAACTGGATGCGGTCACCGCCGTTTCCGGCAGCGGCCCGGCCTACTTCTTCCTGTTGATCGAGGCCATGACCGCCGCCGGCGTCAAGCTGGGCCTGCCCCACGACGTTGCCGAACAACTGGCTGAACAAACGGCCCTGGGCGCCGCGAAAATGGCTGTGGGCAGCGATGTCGATGCCGCCGAACTGCGCCGTCGGGTAACCTCGCCGGGAGGCACCACGCAAGCCGCCATCGAATCGTTCCAGGCCGGGGGCTTTGAAGCCCTGGTGGAAACAGCACTGGGTGCCGCCGCACATCGTTCGGCCGAGATGGCTGAGCAACTGGGCAAATAGTCGTCCCTTACCAAGGTAATCAAACATGCTCGGAATCAATGACGCTGCCATTTTCATCATCCAGACCTTGGGCAGCCTGTACCTGCTGATCGTGCTGATGCGCTTTATCCTGCAACTGGTGCGCGCTAACTTCTACAACCCGCTGTGCCAGTTCGTGGTCAAGGCCACCCAACCGCTGCTCAAGCCGCTGCGCCGGGTGATCCCGAGCCTGTTCGGCCTGGACATGTCGTCGCTGGTGCTGGCATTGCTGCTGCAGATCCTGCTGTTCGTGGTGATCCTGATGCTCAACGGCTACCAGGCGTTCACCGTATTGCTGTTGCCATGGGGCCTGATCGGTATTTTCTCGCTGTTCCTGAAGATCATTTTCTGGTCGATGATCATCAGCGTGATTCTTTCGTGGGTCGCGCCAGGCAGCCGTAGCCCGGGCGCCGAATTGGTGGCTCAGATCACCGAACCGGTGCTGGCACCCTTCCGTCGCCTGATCCCGAACCTGGGTGGCCTGGATATCTCGCCGATCTTTGCGTTTATCGTGATTCAGCTGCTGCAGAGCTGGGTGATTCCACGCCTGGCGTACTTTGCCTACATGCCAAAAGAGTTGTTTGGCCTGATCTGACCGATAGATCGTTCCCACGCTCTGCGTGGGAATGCAGCCCGTGATGCTCCGCGTCACAAGGACGGGACGCAGAGCGTCCCAAGAGGCATTCCCACGCGGAGCGTGGGAACGATCACGCTAACCCCGACCTTTGCTTGCCGCTAGGGTCCCCGCTCTTTAGACTTACGCCTCATTTAAACGAGAGCAGGGTCGATGCCAGCTGCCTTCCCCCCCGATTCTGTTGGACTGGTCGTGCCACAAGTGGCGCACTTCAGCGAACCGCTGGCCCTGGCCTGCGGCCGTTCGTTGCCGGCCTACGACCTGATCTACGAAACCTATGGCCAACTGAACGCCACGGCGAGCAACGCCGTGCTGATCTGCCATGCCTTATCCGGCCATCATCACGCCGCCGGCTTCCATAGCGTTGACGACCGCAAGCCCGGCTGGTGGGACAGCTGCATCGGCCCCGGCAAGCCCATCGACACCAACAAGTTCTTTGTGGTCAGCCTGAACAACCTTGGCGGCTGCAACGGTTCCACCGGCCCCAGCAGCCTCAACCCGGAAACCGGCAAGCCGTTCGGCGCCGACTTCCCGGTGCTGACGGTAGAGGACTGGGTGCACAGCCAGGCACGCCTCGCCGACCTGTTGGGCATCAGCCAGTGGGCCGCCGTGATTGGCGGCAGCCTGGGCGGTATGCAGGCGCTGCAATGGACCATCACTTACCCGGACCGTGTGCGCCACTGCCTGGCTATCGCCTCGGCGCCCAAGTTGTCAGCGCAGAACATCGCCTTCAACGAAGTGGCGCGCCAGGCAATCCTCACCGACCCCGAGTTCCACGGCGGTTCGTTCCAGGAAGCAGGCGTGATCCCCAAGCGCGGCTTGATGCTGGCGCGGATGGTCGGCCACATTACCTACCTGTCCGACGACTCCATGGGCGAGAAATTCGGCCGTGGCCTCAAGAGCGAGAAGCTCAACTACGACTTCCACAGCGTCGAATTCCAGGTGGAAAGCTACCTGCGTTACCAGGGCGAGGAGTTCTCGGGGCGTTTCGACGCCAATACCTACCTGCTGATGACCAAGGCCCTGGACTACTTCGACCCGGCCGCCAATCACGATGACGACCTGGCGAAAACCTTCGAGCACGCCACGGCCAAGTTCTGCGTGATGTCGTTCACCACCGACTGGCGCTTTTCGCCAGCGCGCTCCCGTGAGCTGGTGGATGCCCTGATGGCCGCCAAGAAAGACGTCTGCTACCTGGAGATCGATGCACCGCAAGGCCACGACGCCTTCCTGATTCCGATCCCACGCTACCTGCAGGCGTTCAGTAACTACATGAACCGTATTTCGCTTGTGAGAACGCCATGAGAGCCGACCTGGAAATCATCCAAGACTGGATCCCCGCCGGCAGCCGCGTGCTCGACCTGGGCTGCGGCGACGGCGAACTGCTGAGCTGGCTGCGCGACCACAAGCAAGTCACCGGCTACGGCCTGGAAAACGATCCGGACAACATCGCCCAATGCGTGGCCAAGGGCATCAACGTGATCGAGCAGGACCTGGACAAGGGCCTGGGCAACTTTGCCAGCAACAGCTTCGACATCGTGGTGATGACCCAAGCCCTGCAAGCGGTGCACTACCCGGACCGCATCCTCGACGAAATGCTGCGCGTGGGCCGCCAGTGCATTATCACCTTCCCCAACTTCGGCCACTGGCGCTGCCGCTGGTACCTGGCCACCAAGGGGCGCATGCCGGTCTCCGACTTCCTGCCGTACACCTGGTACAACACGCCGAACATCCACTTTTGCACCTTCGAAGACTTCGAAGCCCTGTGTGGCGAGCGTGAAGCCAAGGTGATCAACCGCCTTGCCGTCGATCAACAGCACCGCCACGGCTGGGCGAGTAAGCTATGGCCCAACCTGTTGGGCGAAATTGGTATCTACCGGGTCAGCAGTCCTGGCCTGACCGACCACAAAGTTGCCGTCTAATCATCTTCAAGAGGGACGTTCATGAGTCGTTTGGCTATTTTTCTATTGACCGCATGCCTGGGCGCCAGCGCCATGGCCGCCGACGCTATCGACGCTAATCGCAAAAAAGACTTCGGCGATATCACCGTTCATTACAACACCTTCACTTCAAGCTTCCTGCCACCCGAGACCGCCCAGAAAGTCGGCGTGGTGCGCAGCAAGGAGAAGGGGTTGATCAACGTCACCGTGATCAAGGGCGTAAGCCCAGTGGCCGCGCAAGTCACCGGCACTATCAAGGACCTGGGCGGCAAAAGCGAGATCCTGACGTTCAAGCAGATCGAAGAAAAAGGCGGCATCAGCTACCTCGCGCCCTACTCGGTGACCCAACGGGAATACAAGACGTTTACCATCAACGTTGAAACCGGCGGCAAGGCCCACGGCTTCCAATTCAACCAAGAACTGTTCCCGGCCGAATGATGAACCTTACCCAACTCGTACTCGCCAGCCACAACGCCGGCAAACTCAAAGAACTGCAAGCCATGCTCGGTGAGTCTGTGCACCTGCGTTCGATTGGCGAGTTCAGCCAGGTCGAACCGGAAGAGACCGGCCTGTCGTTCGTCGAGAATGCCATCCTCAAGGCCCGCAATGCTGCGCGTATCTCTGGTCTGCCGGCCCTGGCGGATGATTCGGGCCTGGCTGTGGATTTCCTCGGCGGCGCCCCTGGAATCTACTCGGCACGTTACGCCGAAGGCCGGGGCGATGCCGCCAACAACGCCAAGCTGCTCGACGCCCTCAAGGACGTGCCGGAGGCCGAGCGTGGTGCGCAGTTCGTCTGCGTGTTGGCCCTGGTACGGCATGCCGACGACCCGCTGCCGATTCTGTGCGAAGGCTTGTGGCACGGGCGCATCCTGCACGCGGCCAGCGGTGAACATGGCTTTGGCTATGACCCGCTGTTCTGGGTGCCGGAGCGCAATGTCTCCAGCGCTGAACTGAGCCCGGCCGACAAAAATCAGATCAGCCACCGCGCCCGCGCCATGGCGTTGCTGCGCCAGCGCCTGGGTTTGAAATGACCCAGAACACCTCTGCGCAGCCGCTGATCCACGGTGGCGCGCAAACACCACGGGCGGCCCTGCCCCATCTGCCGCCCCTGGCGCTGTACATCCATATCCCGTGGTGTGTGCGCAAATGCCCGTATTGCGACTTCAACTCCCACACCGCGAGCAAAGTGCTGCCGGAAGAAGAGTATGTGGATGCCCTGCTGGCCGACCTGGACCAAGACCTGCACGCCGTATATGGCCGCAAGCTGAGTTCGATCTTCTTTGGCGGCGGCACGCCCAGCCTGTTTAGCGCGGCTGCACTGGGCCGCCTGCTCAAGGGCGTTCAAGCGCGTATCCCGTTTGCTGACGATATCGAGATCACCCTGGAAGCCAACCCAGGGACGTTCGAACAAGAGAAGTTCGTGGCGTACCGCAAACTGGGGATCAATCGCCTGTCCATCGGCATCCAGAGCTTCCAGCAAGAGAAGCTTGAAGCCCTGGGCCGCATCCACAATGGCGATGAAGCCGTGCGCGCAGCCGGTATGGCGCGCCAGGCCGGGTTCGACAACTTCAACCTGGACTTGATGCACGGCCTGCCCAACCAGTCCCTGGAGGACGCCTTGGGCGACCTGCGCCAGGCCATTGCACTCAAGCCGACGCACCTGTCCTGGTACCAACTGACCCTGGAACCCAACACCGTGTTCTGGAACCAGCCGCCCGCGCTTCCGGAAGACGACACGCTGTGGGATATCCAGGAAGCCGGCCAGGCACTGCTCGCCGAACACGGTTACGCACAATATGAAGTCTCGGCCTACGCCCAACCGGGGCGGCCGGCGCGGCATAACCTCAATTACTGGAGTTTTGGCGACTTTATCGGCATCGGCGCCGGGGCCCACGGCAAGCTCAGCCACCCGGACGGGCGCATTATCCGCACCTGGAAAACCCGTGCACCAAAGGACTACCTCAACCCGGCCAAAAGCTTCCAGGCCGGCGCGAAAGAACTGACCAACGATGAACTGCCGTTCGAGTTTCTGATGAACGCGCTGCGCCTCACCGAAGGGGTTGATGCCAAGCTCTACGCCGAGCGCACCGGCCTCGATCTGGCGAGCCTCGATGAAGGCCGCCGCGACGCAGAACAAAGTGGATTAATGCAGGTCGAACCGTCACGCCTGGCGGCCACCGACCGCGGGCAACTCTTTCTCAATGACCTGTTGCAGAAGTTTTTGAGCTGATAGCTCTTAAGGAAATCGAATGGATCTGGTACTCGACCTGCTCGCCACCGTATCCCGCTGGAGCCGTAGCAACCTGTCGGAAATCTCGTTGGCCCTTGTGGGCTGTTTGCTGGTGCTGTTCGGCGCCGACATCAAGGGCTGGGTCGAAGCGCGCCTGGGCAGCATCGCCGGCGCCTTGCGCGTACCCTTGATGGCCCTGCTGTGCCTGATCGGCAGCGGTGCGGCGTTGATCTACGCCACGCCGTGGATTGTGCGAGGGTTGAGCCAGTTCAATAACTACAGCCTGGCGCCGGTGTTGATCGTGGTGCTGGTGTTGATTGGCGTGGTAGCAGACCGCCGCTGACTCAGCAGGCACTACAAAACAAATGTGGGAGCTGGCTTGCCTGCGATACAGACACCTCGGTGTATCAGTGATACCGAGGTGATGCTATCGCAGGCAAGCCAGTTCCCACATTTGATTGCGTTTCAAGCTGATGACTGTTTAAGCCAGCTTCTCGAATTTCAAATCCCACACCCCATGCCCCAATCGCTCGCCACGGCGTTCGAACTTGGTGATCGGCCGCTCGGCCGGGCGTGGCACGCATTTGCCGTCTTCGGCCAGGTTGCGGTAGCCGGGGGCGACGTTCATCACTTCCAGCATGTATTCCGCGTACGGTTCCCAGTCGGTCGCCATGTGCAGGATGCCGCCCACTTTCAGCTTGCTGCGCACCAGTTCCGCGAAGGACGCCTGGACGATGCGGCGCTTGTGGTGACGGGCCTTGTGCCATGGGTCGGGGAAGAACAGCATCAGGCGGTCGAGGCTGTTGTCGGCGATGCAGCGGTTGAGCACTTCAATCGCATCGCAGTCGTAGACCCGCAGGTTTTTCAGGCCTTGGGTCAGCACACCGTTGAGCAGTGCGCCGACGCCTGGGCGGTGCACTTCCACACCGATGAAATCCTGCTCCGGCGCGGCTGCGGCCATTTCCAGCAGGGAATGGCCCATACCGAAACCGATTTCCAGGGAGCGCGGGGCCGAACGGCCGAACACTTGGTCATAGTCCACCGGCGCGTCGGCCAGGGGCAACACGAACAGCGGCGTGCCCTGTTCCAGGCCCTTTTGTTGGCCTTCGGTCATGCGGCCGGCGCGCATCACAAAACTCTTGATGCGGCGGTGCTTGGACTCGTCGCCTTCTTCCACGGTGTTCGGCGTTTCGTTTGATTCAGTCATCAATAGCTCTTACTTGATCAGACCATCCAGCGGCGAAGAGGCGCTGGCATAGAGTTTTTTCGGCATGCGCCCGGCGAGGTAGGCCAGGCGGCCCGCGACGATGGCGTGGTTCATGGCTTGGGCCATCATGATTGGTTGCTGGGCATGGGCAATGGCCGAGTTCATCAATACGGCGTCGCAGCCCAGCTCCATGGCGATGGTCGCGTCGGAGGCTGTGCCCACGCCCGCATCCACCAGTACTGGAATCCTGGCTTCTTCGAGGATGATCTGCAGGTTATACGGATTGCAGATCCCCAGGCCGGAACCGATCAGACCGGCCAGCGGCATCACCGCGATGCAGCCGATTTCTGCCAGTTGGCGCGCGATGATCGGGTCATCGCTGGTGTAGACCATCACGTCGAAACCTTCCTTGACCAGGGTTTCGGCGGCCTTGAGGGTTTCGATCACATTGGGGAACAGGGTTTTCTGGTCGGCCAGCACTTCCAGCTTCACCAGGTTGTGGCCGTCGAGCAGCTCACGGGCCAGGCGGCAGGTGCGCACGGCTTCGATGGCGTCGTAGCAGCCCGCGGTGTTTGGCAGGAAGGTGTAGCGCTCCGGCGACAGCACTTCGAGCAGGTTCGGCTCGCCCTCGATCTGGCCGAGGTTGGTGCGGCGCACGGCGAAGGTGACGATCTCGGCACCCGAGGCTTCGATGGCCAGGCGGGTTTCTTCCATGTCGCGGTACTTGCCGGTGCCGACCAGCAGACGGGACTGGTAGGTACGACCGGCCAGGACGAAAGGCTTGTCGCTACGAACGATGCTCATGGGAAATCCTCTGGTTGGATGAGGTTCTGCAGAATGCGTTGCGGCCGTGGCGGGCTAGCCGCCGCCGATGGCGTGGACCACTTCGATCTGGTCACCTTCGGTGAGCGCAGTCTCGGCGTGCTGGCTACGCGGGACGATATCCAGGTTGAGCTCCACTGCGACGCGACGCCCGGTCAGGTCCAGACGGGTCAGCAGGGCCGCAACGGTTTCGCCGTCGGGCAGTTCAAAGGGTTCGCCGTTCAACTGAATGCGCATGCCACGGGCCGCCATCGTTTTTAGGGGCCCGCATTCT
>NZ_BCBO01000002.1:0-107878 GCF_001320835.1 Pseudomonas sp. NBRC 111138
CTCAGGGCCTTGATCACGCATTGCTGGGTGCCGCTTGCGAGGCGCAACTGGCCCTGACCGCGACTGCCCGTCGGCGCCGCTGCTGCGGGGGCCTTGGCTGGCGGTGTATTGAGCAGACCTTTGCTGGGCGCCGCCACCGGGGCCGGCTTGACCGCTTCGGGTTTGCCGCCGGTCAGGGCGCTCAGGGAGTCGTTGCCAAAGGCTGAGTTCATCTTGGTCGGCGCGCTGGCAATCAGCGCATCGAGGCGACCGATCTTGTGCAGGGCCTGCTTGACCTTGTTCAGCAACTGCTCGTTGGTGAACGGCTTGCTGACGTAGCCGGAAACCCCCGCCTGAATAGCCTGCACCACGTTTTCCTTGTCGCCACGGCTGGTCACCATCACGAACGGCATGGCCTTCAGGTGCGCTTGCTCGCGGCACCAGGTCAACAGCTCAATGCCGGACATTTCCGGCATTTCCCAGTCACACAGCACCAGGTCGAAGGTTTCGCGCATGAGGATGGATTGCGCCTTTTTGCCGTTCACCGCATCTTCGATCTTGATCCCGGGGAAGTAATTACGCAGGCACTTCTTCACCAGGTCGCGAATAAACGAGGCGTCATCCACCACCAACACACTGACTTTACTCATCGACCCTTCATCCTATAAAAACGTCTGCAAAACGCCTGACTGATGGCATTTTGCCAAAACTCGCGGGTCACAGAAGGACTTTATGGCGCCTGCTGTGCAAAAAATTCAGATGCCGCAAACAAAAACGCCCGGCCAGAGGCCGGGCGTTAATTTCTCGGGCAACCTTACTTATCGTCAGATTCGCCCGGAACATTAGGGATTAGATCAGCAGTGCCTTCAACTTCGGCCTTCATGCGCTTTAGGCCCATGTGCCGGACGTCGGTGCCGCGCACCAGATAAATCACCAATTCCGAGATATTGCGCGCGTGGTCGCCGATACGCTCCAGGGAGCGCAGCACCCAGATAATGTTCAAGACCCGCGAGATCGAACGCGGGTCTTCCATCATGTAGGTGGCCAACTCGCGCAGCGCGGTCTTGTATTCGCGGTCGATGATCTTGTCGTACTGAGCCACCGACAACGCCAGTTCGGCGTCAAAGCGGGCGAAAGCGTCGAGGGCATCGCGCACCATGTTGCGCACCTGATCGCCGATATGGCGCACTTCCACGTAGCCACGGGGCGCCTCACCCTCTTCGCACAGCTGGATGGCGCGGCGGGCAATCTTGGTGGCTTCATCGCCAATGCGCTCCAGGTCGATCACCGACTTGGAAATGCTGATGATCAAACGCAGGTCCGAGGCCGCTGGCTGGCGGCGGGCAAGAATGCGCAGGCACTCTTCGTCGATATTGCGTTCCATCTGGTTGATCTGCTCGTCAATCTCACGCACCTGCTGAGCCAGGCCCGAGTCGGCCTCGATCAGCGCGGTGACCGCATCATTGACTTGCTTCTCCACCAGCCCGCCCATCGCCAGGAGGTGGCTGCGCACTTCCTCAAGCTCGGCATTGAACTGCGCGGAGATGTGGTGGGTAAGGCCTTCTTTGCTAATCATGTTGGCGTCCTTGGAGCGTCCGGTAAGGTGCGGAGAACCGCAGCGTCAGTGCAATCAGAACCACAGCTTCCTAGCCGTAGCGACCGGTGATGTAGTCTTCGGTCTGCTTCTTCGCCGGATTGGTGAACAGGGTGTCGGTATCGCCGAACTCCACCAGCTTGCCCATGTACATGAACGCGGTGTAGTCGGAAACCCGCGCCGCCTGTTGCATGTTGTGGGTCACGATGACGATGGTGAACTTGGACTTGAGCTCGTAGATCAGTTCTTCGACTTTCAGCGTCGAGATCGGGTCGAGTGCCGAGCACGGTTCGTCGAGCAGCAGCACTTCCGGCTCCACGGCGATGGTGCGCGCGATCACCAGACGTTGCTGCTGGCCGCCGGACAGGCCGAGTGCCGATTCGTGCAGGCGGTCCTTGACCTCGTCCCACAGCGCCGCGCCTTTAAGGGCCCACTCAACGGCTTCGTCGAGGATGCGCTTCTTGTTGATGCCCTGGATGCGCAGGCCGTAGACCACGTTTTCGTAGATGGTCTTGGGGAACGGGTTAGGCTTCTGGAACACCATGCCCACGCGGCGACGCAGTTCGGCCACGTCTTCGCCCTTGCGGTAGATATTGGTGCCGTAGAGGTTGATTGCACCTTCTACACGGCAACCGTCCACCAGGTCATTCATGCGGTTGAAGGTACGCAACAACGTGGACTTGCCACAGCCCGACGGGCCGATGAAGGCGGTCACGCGTTGCTTGGGGATGTTCATGCTGACATCGAACAGCGCCTGCTTGTCGCCGTAGTACAGGCTCAGGCCGGGGACTTCGATGGCCACGGTTTCCTGGGCCAGGCTCAGGCTCTGCTTGTCGCGACCCAGGGCAGACATGTTGATGCCGTGGGATTGGGTTTCGTGTTGCATGGGATGCTCCCTGTGCTACCAATTCATTTCGTTGAACCGCCGGGGCGGCTTACTCAAATTCTGTGCCTGACACCGAGCCCTGTGGGAGCTGGCTTGCCTGCGATACGGGCGGCGCGGTATTGCAGTAAAACCGCGGAGATGCTATCGCAGGCAAGCCAGCTCCCACATTGGATCGCATTAGCTGTCCAGCGCTTTGTATTTTTCGCGCAGGTGGTTACGAATCCACACTGCCGACAGGTTGAGCGTGGCGATCACCAGTACCAGCAGCAAGGCGGTGGCGTACACCAACGGCCGTGCGGCTTCGACGTTGGGGCTCTGGAAGCCGACGTCATAAATATGAAAGCCCAGGTGCATGATCTTCTGGTCCAGGTGCAGGTACGGGTAGTTGCCATCCAGCGGCAGCGACGGCGCCAGCTTCACTACACCCACCAGCATCAGCGGTGCCACCTCACCCGCGGCACGGGCCACGGCGAGGATCATGCCGGTCATCATCGCCGGGCTGGCCATTGGCAGCACGATCTTCCACAACGTTTCCGCCTTGGTCGCGCCGAGCGCCAGGGAGCCTTCACGCACGGTGCGAGGAATCCGCGCCAGGCCTTCTTCGGTGGCCACGATCACCACAGGCACCGCCAGCAGCGCCAGGGTCAGCGAAGCCCAGAGCAACCCCGGCGTACCGAAGGTCGGCGCAGGCAGCGCTTCAGCGAAGAACAAACGGTCTACCGAGCCCCCCAGTACATACACGAAGAAGCCCAGGCCGAACACGCCGTAGACGATGGCCGGTACGCCGGCCAGGTTGTTCACGGCGATGCGGATGATGCGCGTCAAGGTGTTCTGCTTGGCGTATTCACGCAGGTACACCGCGGCCAGTACGCCAAACGGGGTCACGATCATTGCCATGATCAGGGTCATCATCACGGTGCCGAAGATGGCCGGGAAGATCCCGCCTTCGGTGTTGGCTTCCCGTGGGTCATCGCTGAGGAATTCCCAGACCTTGCTGAAGTAGAAGCCGATTTTGGTCATCGTGCCCATGGCGTTCGGCTGGTAGGCGTGCACCACTTTGCCGATGCCGATTTCCACTTCCTTGCCGTTGCCGTCACGCGCCGTCAGGGCGTCGCGGTTGAACTGGGCATGCAGGTCGGCCAGGCGCGCTTCGATGTCCTGGTAGCGGGCGTTCAGCTCGGCGCGGTCGGCGTCCATGTCGGCCTGGGCGGCAGCGTCGAGCTTGCCTTCCAGTTCCAGTTTGCGACCGTGCAGGCGGATGCGCTCCAGCCCGGCGTTGATCGCGCCAATGTCGGTTTTTTCCAGGCTCTTGAGCTGAGCGGCCAGCTTGTTCACGCGGTCCACGCGGGCTTGCAGCTCCGGCCACGCGGCCTCGCCTTCGGCAATCACCTTGCCGTCCTGCTTGACGTTGACCAGGGTGCCGTAGAAGTTGCCCCACTCACGACGCTCGATGGCCATCAGGTTCGCAGGCTTGGTCTGGTCCTTCAGCCACTCACCGACAATCCAGGTGAAGTCGTTACCGTTCAGGTCGCGGTTGCCGACCTTGATCAGCTCACGGGTCATGAATTCCGGGCCTTGGTCCGGCACCGGCAGGCCCGCGCTTTTCAGGCGCTCGCGCGGCACTTCTTCTTTCTGGACCACTTCGCCGATGACGATGTGGTTGGCCTGGCCTGGCACGTTGTAGTTCGCCTGGATCAGGTCGGCCGGCCAGAAATGGCCCAGGCCCCGCACCGCAATCACAGCCAGCAAACCAATGGTCATGATGACCGCGATGGACACCGCGCCACCGCTGATCCAGACGCCGGGGGCGCCGCTCTTGAACCATCCATTCAGGGAGTTCTGTTTCACAGACTTCTACCTTTCTTAAAGCGACGAGTATTTCTTGCGCAGACGCTGACGAATCAGCTCGGCGAGGGTGTTCATGATGAAGGTGAACAACAGCAGCACCAGCGCCGAGAGGAACAGCACGCGGTAATGACTGCCGCCCACTTCCGACTCGGGCATCTCCACCGCAACGTTGGCCGCCAGGGTGCGCAGGCCCTCGAACAGGTTCATCTCCATCACCGGGGTGTTACCGGTAGCCATCAGTACGATCATGGTCTCGCCCACGGCGCGACCCATGCCGATCATCAGCGCCGAGAAGATGCCTGGGCTGGCGGTGAGGATGACCACGCGGGTCATGGTCTGCCACGGCGTGGCGCCCAGGGCCAGGGAGCCCAGAGTCAGGCCGCGTGGCACGCTGAACACGGCGTCTTCGGCGATGGAGTAGATGTTCGGGATCACCGCAAAACCCATGGCCAGGCCGACCACCAGCGCGTTGCGCTGGTCGTAGGTAATGCCCAGATCGTGGGAGATCCACATGCGCATGTCACCGCCGAAGAACCAGGTTTCCAGGTACGGGCTCATGTACAGCGAGAGCCAGCCCACCAACAGGATCACCGGAATCAGGATCGCGCTTTCCCAACCATCGGGAACGCGCAGGCGGATCGACTCAGGCAAGCGGCTGAAGACAAAGCCGGCGACCAGGATGCCAATCGGCAACAGCATCAACAGGCTGAAAATGCCCGGCAGGTGCCCTTCCACATACGGCGCCAGGAACAGGCCGGCGAAGAATCCGAGGATCACCGTCGGCATGGCTTCCATCAGCTCGATCACCGGCTTGACCTTGCGGCGCAGGCTCGGCGCCATGAAGTAAGCGGTGTAGATCGCTGCAGCAACCGCCAGTGGCGCCGCCAGCAACATGGCGTAGAACGCGGCCTTCAAGGTACCGAAGGTCAGCGGGGCCAGGCTCATCTTGGGTTCGAAGTCAGTGTTGGCGGCCGTGGATTGCCAGACGTATTTAGGCTCGTCGTAGTTCTCGTACCAGACCTTGCTCCACAACGCGCTCCACGACACTTCCGGGTGCGGGTTGTCGAGCAACAACGGTTGCAGCTTGCCACCCGCCTCGACAATCACACGGTTGGCCCGTGGCGACATGCCGAACAGACCCTGGCCGTCGACCACCGGGTCCACCAGCAAGGTGCGGTGGGCAGTGCTGTGGAACACGCCGAACTGGCCAGCAGCATCCAGGGCGGTGAAGCCTTTGCGGCGCTCTTCAGCGCTGATTTCGACGATGGGCGCGGTGCCCATCTGGAAGGTGCGGATCTGCTTCAGGCGCTGTTCGCCATCGGGGTCGCGGGCCATGAACCACTGGGCCAGGCCGCCTTTGGAGTTACCCAGGATCAGCGAGATACCGCCGACCAACTGGGTGCTGGCGGTGATTTCCGTGTCGGCGTCTTCCAACAGTTTGTAGCGACCGTTGAGGCTCTTGTCGCGCAGGCTGAACACGTCGGCCAGGGCACGACCGTTGATCACATACAACCACTGCTGGCGTGGGTCGATGAAGATCGCCTTCACCGGCTCGGTCATCTGCGGCAGCTCGACGCGCTTCTGCTCGCTGGTGACCTCACCGGTCATCATGTTTTCTTCACGGCTCAGGGTCAGCACGTTCAAGTGCGAACCGGCGGAACCTGCCACCACCAGGGAGGTATCGGTGGCGTTGAGCGCAACGTGTTCCAAGGGACGACCGGTGTCATCCAGCACGATCGGCGTTTCGCCGTAGGGGTACTCGATCGCTGGGGTGATGGTTTTCTTGCCGTCCGGGTACGACACCTTATAGGTGTGGCGAAACACCAAAGACTGGCCATTGGACAAGCCGAGAATCACCAGCGGGCTGCCCGGCTGATCTTCACCAATGGAAGCAACGCTGGTACCGGCCGGAATCGGCAGGTCGACACGCTTGAGCTCGGCACCGGTGTCCACGGCAAAGAACAGCGCCTGGCCCTTGTCGGAAACCCGCATGGCGACCTGGTTCTGTTCTTCGAGGGAGATCATCAACGGCTTGCCGGCGTCCTGCATCCAAGCGGGCGTCAACGCGTCTTCCTTGGTCAACGAGGCGCCCTGGAACAATGGCGCAACCACATAGGCGAGGAAGAAGAAGATCAGGGTAATGGCGGCCAGCACGGCGAGGCCGCCGACCAGCACATACCAACGGGTGAAGCGATCCTTGAGCGCGCGGATGCGGCGCTTGCGTTGCAGCTCAGGCGTATTGAAATCAATGCGCTTGGGAGGGGAAGTCGTCGTCATGGTGGAATTGGCCAGATCATTCATGCGCACACCCTAGCGATCCTGTATGACAGAAAGATGACAGTGCAGTGACGCAACAAATCCGCCGCGAAGCAGGGCTGGCAGCGGATAAAAAATTAGGGATGCAGACTGCTTATGTGGGAGCGGGCTTGCCCGCGATGGCATCAACACGATTTCAACGCTAAACCGCGTCGCCAGCATCGCGGGCAAGCCCGCTCCCACAGAAAAGCATGCGTCTACATCAGGTATCGCAGGCTTAGTTGCCTTCTTTCAGACCCAGGTCAGCCAGGGCCTTGGCGGCGACTTTGGCTGGCAGCGGGATGTAGCCGTCTTTGACCACCACTTCCTGGCCCTGCTTGGACAGCACCAGTTTCACGAACTCAGCTTCCAGCGGCGCCAGTGGCTTGTTCGGGGCTTTGTTGACATACACGTAGAGGAAACGCGACAGCGGATACTTGCCGTTCAGGGCGTTTTCTTCGGAGTCTTCGATGTAGTCAGTGCTGCCTTTCTTGGCCAATGGCACGGTCTTCACGCTGGCGGTCTTGTAGCCGATGCCCGAGTAACCGATGCCGTTCAGCGAGGAGCTGATCGACTGCACGACCGAAGCCGAGCCCGGTTGTTCGTTCACGTTTGGCTTGTAGTCGCCTTTGCACAGGGCTTCTTCCTTGAAGTAGCCGTAGGTGCCAGATACCGAGTTACGCCCGAACAGTTGCACTGGCTTGTTGGCCAGGTCGCCGGTCACGCCCAGGTCACCCCAGGTTTTCACATCGGCTTTGGCGCCGCACAGACGCGTCGAGGAGAAGATCGCATCGACCTGTTCCATCGTCAGGTGCTGGATCGGGTTGTCCTTGTGCACAAATACCGCCAGGGCATCCACCGCAACCGGGATTGCCGTTGGCTTGTAGCCGTACTTCTGCTCGAAGGCAGCCAGTTCGGTGTCCTTCATCTTGCGGCTCATCGGGCCCAGGTTGGAGGTGCCTTCAGTCAACGCAGGTGGCGCAGTGGCAGAGCCGGCAGCTTGAATCTGGATGTTGACGTTCGGGTATTCCTTTTTGTAACCCTCGGCCCACAGGGTCATCAGGTTAGCCAGGGTATCGGAACCGACGCTGGACAGGTTGCCCGACACACCAGTGGTCTTGACGTAAGCCGGGATTGCCGGATCAACACCAGCGGCCACCGCGTTGGCGGTCGCAACGCCAGCAGCGACAAAAGTCATTGCCGCCATCAAACGTTTCAGTTTCATGCCTTGCTCCTAGCAGATAGGGATAATTGGATCGGGGCCAAGTATCGGCAGGCCGTGTGAACACTCTATGTCTGAAATATGACAATTAGATGAAAGGCCACTATCTGAATGTGCAGGCTTCAGCGGCCGCGTTTCCACAGATACCCGCCCACCAGCATCCCCATCACGCACAGCACGGCTACGTAATAAGCCGGCCCCATCGGGCTCTCCTTCATCAGCAGCGACACCGCCAATGGCGTCAACCCGCCGAACACGGCATAAGCAACGTTGTAGGAGAACGACAGACCGCTGAAGCGCACCACCGGCGGGAAGGCTTTGACCATCACGTAGGGCACCACGCCGATGGTGCCGACAAACAAGCCGGTCAGGGCATACAACGGGAACAGCCAGTCCGGGTGGGCCATCAGGCTGTGATACAGCGTCCAGGAAGTCGCCAGCAGCAGTGCGCAACCTGTGACCAGCACGCGACCGGCACCAAAACGGTCGGCCAGCGCACCTGCGGCGATGCAACCCAGGCTCAGGGTCACGATCGCCAGACTATTGGCTTGCAGCGCAACCGTAGGGCTGAAGTGATAGATGGTTTGCAGCACGGTCGGGGTCATAAGGATGACTACCACCACGCCGGCCGACAATAGCCAGGTCAGCAGCATCGACAGCACAATGGCGCCACGGTGATCGCGCAACACGGCGCGCAACGGCAGTTCAGCGGCCAGGCTCTTGCGTTGCTGCATCTCGGCGAAGATCGGGGTTTCATGCAGCCAACGACGCAGGTACACCGACAGCAGGCCGAATACGCCGCCGAGCAGGAAAGGAATCCGCCAGGCGTAATCAGAGACCTGTTCCGGTGTATAGGCGCTATTGATGGCGGTAGCCACCAACGAGCCCAGCAGAATACCGGCGGTGAGGCCGCTGGTCAGGGTGCCGCAGGCGTAGCCGATGTGGCGCGGCGGGACGTGCTCGGAGACGAACACCCAGGCGCCCGGTACTTCGCCGCCGATCGCCGCGCCCTGGATGATGCGCATCAGCAGCAACAGGACCGGCGCCCACAGGCCGATCTGCGCGTAGGTGGGCAGCAGACCCATGATCAGGGTGGGTACGGCCATCATGAAGATGCTCAGGGTGAACATCTTCTTGCGCCCCAGCAGGTCACCGAAGTGCGCCATGATGATGCCGCCCAAGGGGCGCGCCAGGTAGCCGGCGGCGAAGATGCCGAAGGTCTGCATCATGCGCAGCCATTCGGGCATGTCGACAGGGAAGAACAGTTTCCCGACCACGGTGGCGAAAAACACAAAGATGATGAAGTCGTAGAACTCCAGCGCTCCACCCAGGGCAGACAGCGACAGGGTTTTGTAGTCGTTGCGGGTCAGCGGGCGCGAGGGTTGCGCACTGCTTGCGGGCACGGAGGACATGGCAAGGCTTCTCTTATAGTAATCATCGTAAAGGACTGCACGCCCGTGACTTGCGGCGGGTTTGGCAAGATAGCAAATCGCCCGAAAAAGCACAGCGCCAGGAGCACAGTTGCGCGCAAAAGCCCCGATACAGCGTCTATTTACCGACCAAATGAGCGTCGGGAGGTCGTCGTGGCGCCAGGGTCTCGATATACTCGCCGGTGCAAGCGCCAGACCCGCTGTCTTGAGGGGCTGCTGTGCCAAAACGTTGTTGGGTGCCGTCCAGCCGGTTTGGCAGAGTTTCCCTTTAGTTCGCCTTACGAGAAACGCATCGAGCGGTGTATGTTGGTGCTGAAACGTTTTTCTGAGAAGACGGCTATCCACTTGAATACCCATGAAGCGTCACGGGTCAGAGGCACCCTCGGCATGATCGAACTCGAACAAGAAGATCCTATCCCGCAAGGCGATCTCGCCCTGCAAATCACCGCGCTCCCGCGTGAAACCAACGGTTTTGGCGATATCTTCGGCGGCTGGCTGGTCGCGCAGATGGACCTCGCCGGCACGGCAATGGCCAGCAAGGTCGCCGGTGGGCGCGTGGCCACCGTGGCCATTGATCGCATGGCGTTTCTGGTGCCGGTGGCCGTGGGTGCGCAGCTTTCCTTCTATACCCAGGCCCTGGAAATCGGCCGCAGTTCGATCCAGATGATGGTCGAAGTGTGGAGCGACGATCCGTTGTCCAGCGAATGGCGCAAGGTGACCGAAGCCGTATTCGTGTTCGTCGCCATCGATGGCAGCGGCCGCACGCGCTCGGTACCGTCACGGGCGCGTTAAACCTCGCCGGGTTTTAACGGTCAATTGCCCCATTGCCTGCCACTAAGAGAGCTTTGTCATGCCTACGCCCCACGTTGAGACGGTAAAAATCGACGAGCTGGACTGCTGGCGCATCCGCCACAACGGCGCCGAGCTGATGGTGGCCCAACAGGGTGCGCATATCTTCAGTTACCAGCGCGAGGGCGAACAGCCGCTGATCTGGCCGAACCCTGAGGCAGTGTTCAAGCAGGGCAAAGGCATTCGTACCGGCGTACCGGTGTGCTGGCCGTGGTTCGGGGTGTTCGACCGCAACCCGCAAAGCGTCAAAGCCATGCGCCAGAGTGATCAGCCTGCCGGCGCCCACGGTTTTGTGCGCACCGCCCGCTGGGAACTGGCCACCACCGAACTCGACGGCCAGACGCTGCGAGTGGACTTGGTATTGCCGGTGCCGGCTGGCGGCTTTCCAGGCTGGCCCCATCAGGTAGACCTGACGCTGAGCCTGCTGTTGGATGACCAACTGCACATCCGCCTGACCAGCCACAACCGCGGCGCCGACACCGTGACCCTCAGCCAGGCATTGCACACCTACTTCGCCGTGAGCGATGTGCGCAAAGTGCAGGTCGAGGGGCTGGATGGCGTGGCCTACATCGATACCGCCGACGGGTGGACCGAGAAACAGCAAGCCGGGCTGCTGAACTTCAGCGCCGAAACAGACCGCATTTACCTGAATACGCCGGCCCAGTTGAACATCGTCGATAGCGATTGGCAGCGCCGTATCCAGCTCACCAGCGAAGGCTCGAAATCCACCGTGGTCTGGAACCCCTGGACCGAACGCGCCAAGGCTTTCGACGATATGGCCGATGACGGCTGGCAGGGTATGTTGTGCATCGAGACGGCCAACGTGCTGGACGATGTTGTGAACCTGGCGCCCGGCGAAAGCCACACTCTAGGCGTGAGCATCACGGCACTGGCCTTGTAAACCCAATCAAATGTGGGAGCTGGCTTGCCTGCGATGCAGGCAACTGGGTGTATCAGGAACACCGAGGCGTTGCTATCGCAGGCAAGCCAGCTCCCACAGATTATGCTCTGAGCTTTAGAGATCAGACTCCTTCACCACCCGCACCTTCCCCGCCTCCAGCGCATACGCGGCATCTGCCAAGTCGTTATTGACCGTCTCCACCTTCAGCGTGCCCGTGACCCACAGCGGCGTGTAGATATCATCCAGCTTCAACCCCTTGGGATAGCGCACCAGCACGAGTTGATTAGGCGGCGGTGGCGGCACGTGTATGCAGGCGCCCGGGTAAGGCACCAGGAAGAACAACGTACTACGGCCCTTGGCGTCCGTTTCAAGCGGCACCGGATAGCCGCCAATGCGGATATTCTTGCCGTTCATGGCCGCTACGGTCTTGGTGGAATACATCACCGCAGGCAGGCCCTTGCTCTGCTTCAAGCCACCCTTTTCGGTGAACGTGCCTTGAGCTTCGGGGGAGTTGTGGTCGATCTCGGGCATGGCTTCGAGAGCTTTCTGATCCGACAGCGGCATCAGGTCGAGCCAGTCGGTTTCCGGCAGTTCGCCAGCGTGCGCCAGGCCAGAGCCCAGCAGAAGAAGCGTTAACAGAAGACGGCGCATGGAGAGGCTCGGCAAATACAAGTGCCGAGCATTCTAGCCCTCTGCGCCTGCGCAGCGCAGAGGACTTTGTCGGCTGATTACTTCTTTTTGATCAGG
This sequence comes from Pseudomonas sp. NBRC 111138, assembly GCF_001320835.1. Classification (NCBI taxonomy): domain Bacteria; kingdom Pseudomonadati; phylum Pseudomonadota; class Gammaproteobacteria; order Pseudomonadales; family Pseudomonadaceae; genus Pseudomonas; species Pseudomonas sp. NBRC 111138. The sequence goes on from NZ_BCBO01000002.1 coordinate 11,752, forward strand.
CCGTAGATCACCAGCAACACGATGGCACCCACCAGCGCGCCGATGAAACCTGCGCCCTGGCCTGCCTGGTAGATCCCCAGGGCCTGACCGCCGTAGGTCGCGGCCAGGGAACCGGCGATACCCAGCAGGATGGTCATGATCCAGCCCATGCTGTCGTCGCCAGGCTTGAGGAAGCGCGCCAGCAGGCCGACGATCAAGCCGATAAAAATGGTTCCGATGATACCCATGGCATTTCCCTCTGATTGGTATGAGTCATGCCAAAGCCTAGTCAGCCTTTGGCATCCTGCAATCAGAGAGACGCAGAACCCCAATGGTTCCCGCCGTGGTCAGGCTTATTGTTCGGCGATCAGCGCTTCAACCTTGAGGATCTGCGCCTGCAGCGTCGCACGATCCTTGCAACGCAGGTTGGCGTGGCCGACTTTGCGTCCGGCCTTGAACGCCTTGCCGTAGTGATGCACGTGGCAATCGTCGATCGCCATCACGCGCTCTACCGGCGGTACGACACCGATAAAGTTGAGCATGGCGCTCTCGCCGACCTTGGCCGTGGAGCCCAACGGCAAGCCCGCCACCGCCCGCAGGTGGTTTTCGAACTGGCTGCACTCGGCGCCTTCGGTGGTCCAGTGCCCGGAGTTGTGCACACGCGGGGCGATTTCGTTGGCCTTGAGGCCGCCGTCGACTTCAAAGAACTCGAACGCCATTACACCAACGTAATCCAGCTGCTTGAGCACACGGCTGGAATAGTCTTCGGCCAGGGCCTGCAACGGGTGGTCCGTACTGGCTACCGACACTTTCAGGATGCCGTTGACGTGGGTGTTGTGCACCAACGGGTAAAAGCGGGTTTCGCCATCACGGGCACGTACGGCAATCAGCGAGACTTCGCCGGTGAACGGCACGAAGCCTTCCAGCAGGCAGGCAACGCTGCCCAGCTCGGCAAAAGTGCCGACCACATCGGCCGCGGTGCGCAGGACTTTCTGGCCCTTGCCGTCGTAGCCCAGGGTGCGGGTTTTCAACACCGCCGGCAGGCCGATGCTGGCGACCGCCGCGTCCAGGTCCGCCTGGGACTGGATATCGGCGAAGGCCGGGGTCGGAATGCCCAGGTCCTTGAACATGCTCTTTTCGAACCAGCGGTCGCGAGCGATGCGCAAGGCTTCGGCGCTCGGGTACACCGGCACGAACTGCGACAGGAAGGCCACGGTTTCGGCCGGGACGCTTTCGAATTCGAAGGTCACAAGGTCAACTTCATCGGCCAGTTGGCGCAGGTGGTCCGGGTCGCTGTAGTCAGCGCGCAGGTGTTCACCCAGGGCCGCAGCGCAGGCGTCCGGCGCCGGGTCCAGGAAAGCGAAGTTCATACCCAGCGGCGTACCCGCCAAAGCCAGCATGCGGCCCAGTTGGCCGCCACCGATTACACCGATTTTCATCGTCAACAACCTCAGGCGATGCGTGGGTCTGGATTGTCCAGCACGCTGTCTGTCTGCTCAGCACGGAATTTTTTCAGCACCGCATGAAACTGCGGGTGCTTGGCGCCCAGGATGCTGGCGGACAGCAAGGCTGCGTTGATCGCACCGGCCTTGCCGATCGCCAGGGTTGCCACCGGAATGCCAGCCGGCATCTGCACAATCGACAACAGCGAATCCACGCCCGAGAGCATCGACGACTGCACCGGCACGCCAAGCACGGGCAGGTGAGTCTTGGCCGCACACATGCCAGGCAAGTGCGCCGCGCCGCCGGCACCGGCGATGATCACCTCGATGCCACGGGATTCTGCTTCATCGGCATACTGGAACAGCAAATCCGGGGTGCGGTGGGCGGAGACCACCTTCACTTCGTACGGAATGCCGAGTTTTTCCAGCATATCGGCGGTGTGGCTAAGGGTGGACCAATCGGACTTGGAGCCCATGATCACGCCAACCAATGCACTCATCGTCGTGCCTCTTCTCTCTGGGCGCCCGCAGGCGCGTCAAAAAACAACAAGCCACGCGGGAAATCCAGCGTGGCTTGGTGTACGAATTAAGGCCGGTTTGGACCGGCCGAAGGCCGCGCAGTATACCGTAATAATCCAGATAAACAGCCCCTGGGATGACCATCTGTCTAGCGGCGCAAAGTGGCGGTTTTATTGACTTAAGAGTCAGCGAATACACCACGAAATCCTGTGGGAGCTGGCTTGCCTGCGATAGCAGTGGATCAGAGCCAAATAGGTTGGCTGACACACCGCTATCGCAGGCAAGCCAGCTCCCACATGTGTTCTGCGCTGGGCTCAAGCGCTTTGCGCTGCCCCACCTTCCAGCTTCCTCCACAACAACCGCACATTCGCCTTGCGCACCAACGCGCAGCGATACAAGCGAATCTCCAGCGGCACATGCCATTGCGGCCCGCCGCACACCACCAGTTCGCCACGTGCCAACTCTGCACGTACGCTCAACTGCGGCACCCAGGCGATCCCCAAGCCTTCGAGCGCCATGCTCTTGAGGCTGTCGGCCATGGCGGTTTCATAGATGGTAGTAAAGCGCAGAGCCCTCTGGCGCAGCAGCAAATTCACCGAGCGGCCAAGGAACGCGCCGGCGCTGTAGGCCAGCAGCGGCACGCTGCCCTCGCCCTCCAGGTCGAACAGCGGCTTGCCCTCGGCATCGGCGGCGCACACCGGGAGCATTTCGGTGTTGCCCAGATGCAGCGACGGGAAAATCTCGGCGTCCATTTGCATCGCCGCGTCCGGGTCGTAGAACGCCAGCATCAGGTCGCAACCGCCTTCGCGCAGGGCGTGCACGGCGTCGCCGACGTTGGTGGCCACCAGCCGCGTGGCGATATTCAAGCCCTCGTTGCGCAACTGCGCGATCCACCGCGGGAAGAACCCCAAGGCCAGGGAGTGCGCGGCCGCCACTTGCATGACTTCGCCCTGCCCGCCTTCCAGGTGATGCAAATGGCGCAGTACTTCACCGAGCTGTTCGACCACGGTGCGCGCCGTCACCAGAAACAACTGCCCGGCCGCTGTCAGTTCCACCGGCGTGCGCGAACGGTTGACCAACGTCAGCCCCAACGCGGCTTCCAGGCTGCGGATACGCCGACTGAACGCCGGCTGGGTGACAAAGCGCCGCTCAGCCGCCTGGGAAAAACTACGCGTCGCCGCCAGGGCGCTGAAGTCTTCCAACCACTTGCTCTCAAGGTTCATCACTGCCTCCCACGGAATGCACCATTTTGGCACACACGCCCGCCAAGATAACCGGGTCACATCCACATTATGCCGTTTGTGCATAGGCCAGTGTTTAACAGCATTGGCCCAAAAAGTTCTACAAGCCTAGCATTCGCAGCGTTCCGGCCAGTTCCGGGTCCATATTGAGATGATTTCCGTCATGTCCTCTGCTGCATCATTCCGTACCGAAAAAGACCTGCTTGGCGTACTCGAAGTACCGGCTCAAGCGTATTACGGCATCCAGACCCTGCGAGCGGTGAATAACTTCCGCCTCTCGGGCGTTCCGATTTCGCATTACCCGAAATTGGTGGTCGGTCTGGCAATGGTCAAGCAAGCGGCCGCTGACGCCAACCGCGAGTTGGGCCAGCTCAGCGAAGCCAAGCACGCTGCCATCAGCGAAGCCTGTGCTCGTCTGATCCGCGGCGATTTCCACGAAGAGTTCGTGGTGGACATGATTCAAGGCGGCGCCGGCACTTCAACCAACATGAATGCCAACGAAGTCATCGCCAACATCGCGCTGGAGGCCATGGGTCACCAGAAGGGCGAATACCAGTACCTGCACCCCAACAACGACGTGAACATGGCGCAGTCGACCAACGACGCCTACCCGACCGCGATCCGCCTGGGTCTGCTGTTGGGCCATGACGCGCTGCTGGCCAGCCTCGACAGCCTGATCCAGGCGTTCGCCGCCAAAGGCGCCGAGTTCAGCCATGTGCTGAAAATGGGCCGCACCCAGTTACAAGACGCCGTGCCGATGACCCTCGGCCAGGAATTCCGCGCTTTCGCCACTACCCTGGGCGAAGACCTGGCGCGCCTGAAGACCCTGGCACCGGAGCTGCTCACCGAAGTGAACCTGGGCGGCACCGCCATCGGCACCGGCATCAACGCCGACCCACGTTACCAGGCCCTGGCCGTACAACGCCTGGCCACCATCAGCGGCCAGCCGCTGGTACCGGCGGCCGACTTGATCGAAGCCACCTCCGACATGGGCGCCTTTGTACTGTTCTCCGGCATGCTCAAGCGTACCGCCGTGAAGCTGTCCAAGATCTGCAACGACTTGCGCCTGCTGTCCAGCGGCCCACGCACCGGCATCAACGAGATCAACCTGCCGGCACGCCAGCCAGGCAGCTCGATCATGCCCGGCAAGGTCAACCCGGTGATTCCGGAAGCGGTTAACCAGGTGGCATTCCAGGTGATCGGTAACGACCTGGCCCTGACCATGGCAGCCGAAGGCGGACAATTGCAGTTGAACGTGATGGAGCCGCTGATCGCCTTCAAGATCTTCGACTCGATCCGCCTGCTGCAACGCGCCATGGACATGCTGCGCGAGCACTGCATCGTCGGCATCACCGCCAACGAAGCACGCTGCCGCGAACTGGTGGAGCATTCCATCGGCCTGGTCACCGCGCTGAACCCGTACATCGGCTATGAAAACGCCACCCGCATTGCGCGTATCGCTCTTGAAAGCGGGCGCGGCGTGCTGGAACTGGTGCGTGAAGAAGGCTTGCTCGACGACGCCATGCTCGACGACATCCTGCGCCCGGAAAACATGATCGCTCCACGCTTGGTCCCGCTGAAGGCCTAAGCGTTTGTTGCACCGCTCACCAGGTTGAGGGACTAGACACCTCTCACCTTTTGAGGGCTTGAAGGCTCGTTCTTCAGGCCCTTTTTTTTGCCTTGAGGTTGCTCCATGACGCCCATAAAAAATCTAATATCGCACCGCAAACCTTCCTCCCCTTCCGCGACCGCGCTGAAACCTTTAATCGCCCCGTGCAGACGGATCACGCTCGCCTAGGTATAGTGCCGCCCCTCTTCGCGTCTGCGGCTGTCGGTAACGAGGCCCGGGAACCACGCGAAAGCGCATGAATAACAACACCCGCAAAAGGATGGGGATCGAGCGTCGTGCACTGCCTGGTGCCGAGCGATGCGTCGGACCGTCCTGCGTTTGCCATCAGAAAAATCAGCGAGGAACACTCCATGCTCGAAGTCATCAACGACTTCCTCTCAGGGAAAGTACTGATCGTGCTCATAGTCGGGCTCGGCGGTTATTTCACGATCCGCTCGCGTTTCGTTCAATTGCGTCACTTTTTCCACATGTTCTCGGTGTTTAAAGACAGCCTCAAGAGCAGCGCCGGCCAACTCAGCTCGTTCCAGGCGCTGATGCTCAGCCTGGCCGGCCGCGTGGGTGCCGGTAATATCGCCGGTGTCGGCATTGCCGTGACGTTGGGTGGCCCGGGTGCCGTGTTCTGGATGTGGGTCACCGCGCTGGTGGGCATGTCTTCGAGCTTTATCGAGTGCTCCCTCGGCCAGTTGTACAAGCGCACCGACGCTGAAGGCACCTACCGTGGCGGCCCGGCGTATTACATCCAGCACGGCCTGCACAAGCGCTGGCTGGGGATGGTCATGGCGTTCCTGCTGCTGGTGACCTTCGGCTTTGCCTTCAACGGCCTGCAAGCACACGCTGTCACCCACTCGCTGAACAACGCCTTCGGGCTCGACACCACCTACACCGGCCTCGCGCTGGCGGTGTTGCTGGGCCTGGTGTTCATCGGCGGGATCAAGCGTATCGCCTCGATCGCCGACCTGCTGGTGCCGGTCAAGACCCTGGTCTACATCGCCGTGACCCTGTACGTGATCGTGCTGCAATTCGACCACGTACCGGCCATGCTCGCGACCATCGTCAAGAGCGCGTTCGGCCTCGACCAAGCCTTCGGTGGCCTGGTGGGCAGCGCGATCATCATGGGTGTAAAGCGCGGCGTGTTCGCCAACGAAGCAGGCTTGGGCAGTGCGCCTAACGTGGCGGCAGTGGCGTCGGTAGAACACCCTATCGCCCAAGGCGTGGTGCAAGCGTTCAGCGTGTTCCTCGACACCTTCGTGATCTGCACCTGTACTGCGTTGCTGATCCTGCTGTCGGGTTTCTACACCCCAGGCTTTGAAGGCGACGGCATTGCCCTGACCCAGAACTCCCTGGCGGCGGTAGTCGGTGACTGGGGCCGCATGTTCATCTCGGTGGCCCTGGCGTTGTTCGTGTTCACCTCGATCATGTACAACTACTACCTGGGCGAGAGCAACCTGCGCTTCCTGGTCGGCAACAACCGCAAGGTGCTGATGGGTTATCGCGCTTTGGTGCTGGTGCTGATTTTCTGGGGCTCCATCGAGAACCTGAGCACGGTGTTTGCCTTCGCCGACATCACCATGACCATGCTCGCGTTCGTCAACCTGTTCGCCCTGGCGTTCCTGTTCAAGATTGCCATGCGCATCCTCAACGACTACGACAACCAGCGCGCGGCGGGTATCAAGACCCCGGTGTTCGATTCCAGCCAGTTCCCCGACCTGGACCTGGACCGCAAGGCCTGGCCGGCCAACCCGGTGAAAACCGAAGCGGCCCCGGCAGTTGAACTGAGCGCTCAAGCGCAACGTTAATCACGGCTAGATGACACGCCGCCCGGCCTTGGGCATGCTCTGGGCCCGGCGGCGTTTTTCGTTCAGGAGATTTTCGATGCAATCAGCTAATAACGTGATGGTGCTCTATACCGGCGGCACCATTGGCATGCAGGCCAGCGCCAATGGCCTGGCACCCGCGTCTGGTTTTGAAGTACGCATGCGTGAACAGTTCGCCGACGCAGACCTGCCCGCGTGGCGCTTCCGGGAAATGTCACCACTGATCGACAGCGCCAACATGAACCCCGCTTACTGGCAGCGCCTGCGCAGCGCCGTGGTCGAGGCGGTAGACGCCGGCTGCGATGCCGTGCTGATCCTGCACGGCACCGACACCCTGGCCTACAGCGCGGCGGCCATGAGCTTCCAACTGCTGGGCCTGCCGGCACCGGTGGTGTTCACCGGTTCGATGCTGCCCGCCGGTGTGCCCGACAGCGATGCCTGGGAAAACGTCAGCGGTGCGTTGACAGCCTTGGCCGAAGGGTTGGAGCCGGGTGTGCACCTGTACTTCCACGGCGCGCTGATGGCACCGACCCGCTGCGCGAAGATTCGCAGTTTTGGGCGCAATCCGTTTGCGGCCTTGCAACGCAAGGATGACTTCGCCCGTGCCGAAACCCTGCCGGCAGCGCTGGATTACCGTCAGCCCAAAGCCTTGGCGAACGTCGGCGTACTGCCGCTGATACCCGGTTTCGACGCTGCACAGCTAGACGCAATCATCAGCAGCGGCATTCAGGGCTTGGTGCTGGAGTGCTTCGGCAGCGGCACCGGGCCGAGCGATAACCCGCAGTTCCTCGCCAGCTTGCAGCGTGCGCAGGATCAAGGTGTGGTGGTGGTCGCCATCACTCAATGCCATGAAGGCGGTGTAGAGCTGGATGTCTACGAAGCCGGCAGCCGCTTGCGAGGCGCCGGCGTGTTGTCCGGCGCAGGCATGACCCGCGAAGCCGCGTTCGGCAAGTTGCACGCCCTGCTCGGTGCCGGCCTTGCCGTCGAGGAAGTGCGGCGCCTGGTAGAGTTGGACCTGCATACCAACCCAACTTGAACGCCCAAGACAGCCCTACATAAGCACTGCTATTCCCTGCTTGCTGATACCTAACATGGAAAACCCGAGCCTGCTCTCGGCTTTTTCCATTGATCGGCAAGACAGGGATGCCCGCATGACAACCTCCAACTCCACACCCTCGCAGCAAACGCCTCCAGACACTGAAACACACAAACTGGCCACTCAACTGTCCGTCGGACCTTCGTTTCGTGAAGCAGCTCGCGAACTGCTGCGCCAGTCTTTACTGGAGAAATACCCAGACCTGGACATCGACCCGGCCATGACACTGATGGGCACTCCTACCTGGGAGCTCATCGATGACCAGATCGTGCCAGGGCCAACACGCTATGAAACCTTGAGCAGCATCCTGGCCCGGCAGGCCATCCTCAAGGTGCCGACGCTGTGCGTCGAGGGCAATCACTTCCTGACCCTGAAGCCGTTGACCACCCCCCCGCTTCATTTACCCGTGCGTATTGTCGAAATCGCCAATCTGATCAATACCCTGGCGCCGGTGGTCTACCGGGCCTTTCAGGAACAGTTGGTAACGTTCTGGAACCAGAGCAACGGCAACGGTCCTCGCTGGCAAACACTCACCCAGAGCCTGCGCGGGGCCTGGAATGTGCAACACGTCGATGCCTGGACCGACGAAGACTGCACGATGGCCCGAACGCTGTTTCATGCACCCACCCGCTCCGCTCGCCAAGACAATAACCCTTACGGCAGCCGCGCTTATCTGATTGATGCCGACCTGGTAAAAGGTACCAAGACGCAGCACACCGACCAAGTATTCATGACCGTGCTCGAGGGCAAATCCGAAGACAAAACCCTGATCCTCTGTTACTCACCCTTCAAGGGATACGAGAAATACGACACCTACCAACAGCTAGGCGATTCGTTGAAGGATCACCTGGAGCAACCGGAGGCTTTTGATCGCCTGGAGTGGCGCCTTTATGAACCTGACGGCGATTTTTTCGAGCACGCTGCCTGCAAGCTGATCGCCCTGCAACTTGAGACTGTGGAAAACCTCAAAACCGGGGATTACAAACAGCCCAGCGCGAAACACCCGCCCCTGCAAACACTCCCGATGCCTGCCGAAAAAGCCATCGCCAAAGGGCCGGGCCCAGGCTGGTATCAAACCCAACTGCCGGACTGGCTGACCGATGCCTCTGCCAGCGATCAGTCGCTTTATTCACGCCACCTCAAGGACTTGGCCTCGCTCAATAGCCTGAATGCCGGCAAGACCTACGATGACGGTATTCCCAGCATTCATCAGTTCGCCTTGGACCAGTTGAAAATCGAGCTGCTCAAGGACCACCCGACGCTGCATTACCTGAAGCTCGACAAGCTGAAAATCCAGGTCAAGAGCCTGGTGGTATGGGGCCTTTTCACCGTGCCCGGGCAGTTCGAAACCACCACGTTCAGCCTTGCCGAACTGGCCCTGCAAAACCTGATTGCACTGCCCACCGGTAATAAAACGTTGCTGAGCGACATCCGCCAATCCATACCGGATCGGATAACCGTGGCTTACCTCGAAACACTGATCAGCCGCTGTAATATCGGTGTCACGTACCCTGCATTGATCCGCAGCAAACTGCTGGATGACCCGGCCGAGGCGTCACGTCGCAAAAAACTGTACCGCGATCACCTGCGAGTCCAATTGCCGATGCTGGCCTTACAGCACAAGATTCGCCGCATGGGCGGGATTGACGAGCGCGGCTACCGCTACGTTGTGGCTGTGATGCAGCCTGAAAGCGGCGACCATTACGTCGACGGCAAAACCATCATGGTGCGACGCCTGAGCTTCAACCCCAAGCGCCGGCTCATCAACGGCAACGATGACGTCACCAATATGTACATCATCGGCCCAGAAAATGCTCAAGACGGCCCTTGCCTGCTATACCGCCCGTTGTTTGAACCCGCGTTGCTGCAATACCCATCACCGGCAAACTTGCTGTATGCCATCAGCCAGTCGCGCACGTTGCGCGATTCGGTGATTAGCTGGCTACCGGACGCGGTGCGTAACCACTACGCCAATTATGTCTTTACCAGTCATTGGCCGTCGCCGTGGGTCATCGCCGACTTTCTGGTAAACCCCATCGAGCTATGGACCTATAGCGGTCCCGTGAGTCTTGGTGAGGAGAGCCTCAACGGGGATATGTTCAAGACGCTGTTCGAGAGCAACGCCAAAGCGCTGATTGAACTGGCGGACCGCCAATCGGTATCGAATGCCGAAAGCCGCTGGGACACGCTGAAGCAGGCCGGTTGGGTGCTCTTCAATGCCGCACTGCCCTTTATGGGGCGCGTCGCAAGCACTAGCGCGTGGATCTGGCAAATCGTCGAACAGCTGGAAACTTTTGCCCAGGCCCATGAGGAGGGCGACAAGCCTGCACAATGGTCTGCGCTGACCGATGTGCTGCTTAACCTGGGTATGGCGATCACCTTACACAGCGCACAGCGCAGCAGACCTAAGTTCGAGCCGGCCAGGATCGAGCCCACCAAAGTCAAGACGACCGAGCTTGCGCCTGAAACGCCGGGCCCCTCCAGCACGATAAGCTTCACCGTCGAGCAACTGCCTGAGCGAACCTCGCTGGCCCCGCCTCCCGATCACGAGATCGCACTGAACACGAGCGGCGCAATCAACCGCACGCCAGCGCTGGAAACCTCGATGCTTGAAAGCTTTAAAACAGAAAAGCCCGCTGACCTCGGCGCCGTCATAGACCAGCCGGCTGCTGACCGCTACCTGTATCAGTCAGGAGAGCAGCACTACGCTCCCGTCGGCGAAAACTGGTTCATGGTGAAAGTGGACGACGATAAAAACATTGTTGTCATTGACCCCAACCAGGCCAACCGCATCGGCCCCATACTGATTCACAACGCTCAGGGCGAATGGTCCGTCGACCACCGGGTGCGCCTGCGCAAACCCAGTACCGATCGGTTGAAAAATACCGCCAAGGACCTTGCGATCACCGAAGCCGACGCATCGCGCAGTAAATTGAAAGCGTTTGAAAGCGCGAAGAAAACCCAGCAGCGCCTACTGCAAGAAACCCGCAAAGCAATGGACGAGGCCCCCAGTACCAGTGCCCAAGCCAAACGCCAGGCCTACCTGGACACGCTCGATGGCCAATCGGAAGACTACGAACAAGCACGGCAACACCTGATGACCATCGCCGTCTTCACCTCGGAGCCTGAATTCCAAGTAAAAGCCATTGGCTATCTACAGGCCCAACTGGCGCTCAATGAAGCAGGGGTAAACGAAGAACTCGTCCCCTTTACTTCAAAACTTTCGCCCGTTCTGGAACAGCTCCCAATCCATGCACCGCCACCTCATACCAGCGATATCGCGGACTACCAACAGATCGTCGAGATGAGCGACAGCATGATCAAGCGCCTGGATTACGCTCAGTCACGCTTCACCGAACTACGCAAATTCGGCCCGGCCGGATTCGACGTGATCAGGGAGAGCAAGCGCAAACTGCCCCGCTATATGAGCGACGATCTCAGGGCCCTGCAGGTGACGTTGGCGCGTCACTTGTGCCTGACCCCTGAATCCCTCGCAACCGAACCCCATGCCTGGGAGATGCTCAACAACACGCTCGACAGTGCCGACGTCGCGGTACAGACCCTGCGTGACACCCTGGATGAGCGAAGCGAATATCGCCTGGACGAGCGTATCGATGCCTTGAGCAATCTAGTGGAGCAGTTCAAGTTCATCGATGAGCGCTTGAAGGACTTTTCTCAAGAGTTCTCCGAACAGATCCAGGCCCAACCCCTGGAGCGCCTGAGTCGATCGCTGCAAGGGTTCGCCAACCGCGCCAAGGCGGCACTTGTCCCTCTGCACGAAGAACAGAAACTGACGCGAATCAGGCCCACCCCTCCCCCTGCGCTACCCAGGCCGCTGAAAAAATTTATCCAGACACGCTACAACGGCGTGTTGATTGGCGAACCCCGCTTGGACCCCATAGGGACCGTATCAAGGTTCGTTGATATCAAGACCCCGATAACCGGCCAGGTCCTGGCCACCTTTCATGAGAAGACTCCGGGTATGTGGGTCGAACACATCGAAACGCCCCCGGCACAGGCCACATCCGCAACGCTCACGCTCCACGACGCCACCACCGCGGGCGAGAAACTACTTGCCCAATTGCCGAAGTTTCAAGAACGCGCCAGCCAACAAGCCAACGATACCTCGCGCACGGCCATCGGCATCGAGTACATGTTTCACCAGCACGCCTGGTTGCTCGAGCGCAGCGAGCAAGATATTGACGAGGCATTGATCAAAGCCAAAGTCACGGCACAAACCAAGCAATCCAGCGCAGACCTGCGCAAACGACTCAAGGCTGCCACAAAAGCACTTTACGCACGAGCCACTGAAACCGTGGCAAAGCTGATCAAGCAACAGCCACCCACCATTGCCCATGTCGACTGGCTCATTAACCACCGCGAAATTGCGATCAAAAAGGTCACGACCCGGCAGCCTCTCAAGGGCGCCACTTGGAGCTATCAAGATGAGTATGCCGTCATTGATCTGTCTACCAGCAAACCCCTCTGGTATGCACATTTCCAATACTCGAGCGCCCACGCTTCACTTAACAGATTTCTCCATGCACGGTTGAAAACACCAGCAGAACAACAGCTCAAAGAGGTGGCTGACACGATCACCGACTTAAACGCAGAGGAACAACTCAACTACTACCGCAGCTCCATCAACCTGACGCAAGCCCAGCGCTTGTTTTTCCCGCCAGAGGTCTATTGACCTCCCCCTCGCGCAACGGCACATAACTTGCTCCAGCCTGGCAAACCCAGGCTGGAATCGATCATGCTGCATTCACACCTGACCACCCTCAATGCGGTCTCGCTGATACTGGAGACGTTCAAGCCTGACGGCATACCCAGCCAAACCCTGCTGGCCGGCAGTGGCATCAGCAGCGCCGACCTGGGCCGCGCCGATACGCGTATTACCACTCATCAGGAAATGCGCGTATGCGCCAACGCCGTGGCGTTGCGCCGGGGTATCGGCTTGGAACTGGGCCGGCGCATGCATGTGTCATCCTACGGCATGCTCGGTTATGCACTGCTCACCAGTGCCACCTTCGGTGACGCTTTGCGCCTGGCCCTGCGCTACCCGGCGCTGTTGGGAACACTTTTTGAACTGAGCCTGGAGGAGGACGGCCAGCGTGTCTGGTTCAGCGCCAGTGACTATCGCGAAGACCCAGCCCTGCACGCCTTCAATGTCGAGTTCTGCCTGCTCTCGCTGAAAGTCATCGGCGACGATCTGCTCGGCCAACCACTGCCATTACTCGGCGCGCGCTTTGAATACCCAGCGCCCGACTATCGAGCACGCTACGCCGAACGCTTCGACTGCCCGCTGCAATTTGGCGCCGCCAGCAATGCCTTTGCGTTCGACCGTGACTGGCTCGATCAACCCCTGCCGCTGGCCGACGCCGTCACCCACTGCGCCATGGTGGAACGCTGCCGGCGGCAGAATGCCGAGTTCACCGGTCGCCAGGCCTGGCTGGGGCGTGTGCGCCTGTTACTGGCCGCGCAACTGAATGCCGCTCCGGGCCTGGAGGGACTGGCAGGGCAGATGAACTGTTCAGCACGTACCCTGCGCCGGCATTTGCATGATTTGGGCTGCAGCTATCAGGAGTTGCTCGACGAACTACGCTTCGAACGCGCCAAACAGTTGCTGGGGGAGGATGAACTGCCGATCTACCGGATCGCCGAGCAACTGGGCTTCAGCGAGACCGCGAGCTTCAGGCATGCGTTCGTGCGCTGGAGCGGTGTGGCACCGAGTCAGTTCAGGCCTTAGCAAGGGGCGAATAGCGGACAGACACATTGGCCATATCGATCCCCTTTTGGCCGCTCCTGCCGTTCTCCAAAACCCGGCGTCTGGCAACACTGCAAGGCATACCCCAGAGCCTTCGGAGAACAACAACATGCTGACGATCTACTCGGACGATCATCATTTGCACCATGGCCGCTGTGAACTGATGGACGGGCAACTGATGCCCTGCTTCGAAATGCCCTCGCGCGCCGACCATGTGCTGCAACGGGTCAAGGCGCGGGAGCTGGGGCCCGTGCAAGCACCGCTGGACTTCGGCCTGGCACCGCTGCAACGTATCCACAGCCGCGACTACCTCGACTTCTTCAAAGGCGCCTGGCAGCGCTGGACCGAATACGACCAGGACGGCGATCTGTTGCCCTACACCTGGCCTGCGCGCACGTTGCGCCGCGTGATGCCCACCAGCCTGCACGGCCAGTTGGGCTATTACAGCTTCGACGGTGGTGCGCCGATTACAGCCGGCACCTGGCAAGCGGCCTACAGCGCAGCACAAGTTGCCCTCACCGCCCAGGCCGCTATCGCCCAAGGCGCCCACAGTGCCTTCGCGCTGTGCCGCCCGCCGGGGCATCACGCCGCCAGCGATTTGATGGGCGGTTATTGCTACCTCAACAACGCGGCCATCGCAGCCCAGGCATTCCTTGATCAGGGCTGCAAAAAGATCGCGATCCTCGATGTGGACTACCACCACGGTAACGGCACGCAGTCCATTTTTTACGCGCGCAGCGACGTGCTGTTCACCTCGATTCACGGCCATCCGGAGGCAGAGTTTCCGTTCTTCCTCGGTTATGCCGATGAGCATGGCGAAGGCGAAGGCGCGGGTTTCAATTTCAACTATCCGTTGCCGGCCGGGTCCGGCTGGCAGGCCTGGAGCGCCGCGCTGGAACAGGCCTGCGCCGAAATCGAGTGCTACGCCGCCGACATCATCGTGGTGTCCCTGGGCGTGGACACGTTCAAGGACGACCCTATCTCGCAGTTCAAGCTCGACAGCCCGGACTACCTGACCATGGGCGCACGCATTGCCCGCCTGGGCAAACCCACGCTGTTCGTGATGGAGGGCGGCTACGCGGTGGAAGAAATCGGCATCAACGCCGTCAACGTGCTGGAAGGTTTCGAGGAAGCAGCCCAATGAACATACTCAAGTCGCTCGCCCTGTGCGCCGTGGTTGTCAGCGGCGCAGCCCAGGCCGAAGAAAAAACCCTGAAGGTCTACAACTGGTTCGACTACATCACGCCCAAGGCGCTGGAAGACTTCAAGGCCCAGCACCCGTCGATCAAGCTGGTGTACGACATCTTCGACACCAACGAAGCCCTGGAAGCCAAACTGCTCACCGGCAACTCCGGCTATGACGTGGTGGTGCCGTCCAACGTTTTCCTGGCCAAACAGATCGAAGCCGGCGTGTTCCAGCCCTTGGACCGCAGCCAGTTGCCGAACTGGAACCATCTTGACCCCAAACTGATGAAGCTGATCGAAGCCAACGACCCCGGCAATCAATACGCCGTGCCCTACATGTACGGCACCATCCTGATCGGCTTCAACCCAGCCAAGGTCAAGGCGGCCCTGGGCGACAACGCCCCCGTGGACAGCTGGGACCTGATCTTCAAGGAAGAGAACATCAGCAAGCTCAAGCAATGCGGCGTCGCACTGCTGGACTCGCCCTCGGAGATCCTGCCCCTGGCGTTGCAGCACTTGGGCCTGGACCCCAACAGCAGCAACCCCAAGGACTACGACAAGGCCGAAGCACTGTTGATGAAGATCCGCCCGTACATCACTTACTTTCACTCGTCCAAGTACATGGCCGACATCGCCAATGGCGACATCTGTGTCGCGGTGGGTTATTCCGGCAGTTTCTCCCAGGCCGCCAACCGTGCCAAAGAGGCAAAAAACGGCGTCTCCGTGGACATGCGCCTGCCCAAAGAGGGCGCGCCGATCTGGTTCGACATGCTCGCCATCCCCAAGGGCGCGCAAAACCCACAGGACGCCTATACCTTTATCAACTACTTGCTACAGCCCGAGGTTATTGCGCCCATCAGCGATTTTGTCGGTTATCCCAACCCTAACAAGGACGCGACCGAACGAGTCGATCCGACCATTCGCAACAACCCCAACCTCTACCCGACCGAAGCGGCGATGGCGACGTTGTATACGTTAAAGCCTCTGGGGCGTGATGCGGAGCGCGCCAGGACCAGAGCCTGGACCAAGATCAAATCCGGCACGTGAAACACTGGCGGGCGTAGATGCGCCTCGACGTATCTACCGCCCTCGACGCAACGCAGCTCGCTACTTTGCTCATTTGCGAAGCCCGTCCGGGCCATCGAATGCAGAGGAGCTGCACATGCCCAATGACACCGCTAATAATCACCGCCCGCCCAGTACCTATGAACTGCTTACCCAGTTAACCACCGGCCCCACCGCCCGGGAAGTTGCCGCCGCCACACTGCGCTCTGCACTCAAAGAGCTGTATCCCAACCTGAATATCGACCCCGATCTGGCCGTGGTAGTCAGCCCTCAATGGGAGGTGGTCGGTAACGCCGTCGAGCGCGCGCCCGCTACTGTGGAATCACTCACCTCGGTGCTTGCTCATCAGGCACTGTCCAGCGACAGGGTGACCTACCTCGACGGTCAACACTTCCTCACGCTACAACCCAACGCTACGGCTCCCGTACACCTCGCGGTGAAAATCGATGCCATTGCACGTCTGATCAACGAGTTATCAGACCTGCTGTTCGCCGCGTTCCAAGAGCAGCAGCTGGACTTCTGGAACGCGTCCAATGGCGCAGCCGGCCCACGCTGGCAGGCCTTCTCCAGCGCGTTGAGAAACGTGTGGAACATCACCGAAGAGCAAGGTCTGGATGAGCACGAATGCGCCATGGCCCGCACGGTTTTTCATGAGCCCGACCGAGCCAGGCGCTCGCTGAAAGACCCCTATAAAACCCATGCCTACCTGGTTGACGTGGATATTCTTGAAGATGGCCAGTCTACCCACCTCTACTTCCTGGACCTTACCGTATTGGTGGGCGAACACGAGAACCGCCCGATGGTGCTGACGCACTCGCTTGTGAGCGGGTATGAGACGTTCGAGTCATTGGCCCAGTTCGGTGCTTCGCTGCCGGCAAGGCTGAATGCACCAGAGCAGGACGCTACCTTGCAATGGCGCTTGTACGAGCCTGATGGCAACTTCTTCGATGCGCTGGCCTGCACGCTGATCTCGCTGCAAATCCAGGTCATTGGCAGCCTCGGCGGGGCCGGCCTGCAGGATCAGCCGCCCGCCCCAACTGTCGCCCGGATCGTGCCGAGCATCGAAGAGATGAGCGATCACCAGTTGTCGAATATTCGCCAGATTCACCAACAACTCCCGGACTGGCTGACCTCGGCGACGGACTCCGATACCGCCGCCTACAGCCGCTATATGATCGACCTGGCCCAACTGCACACCCATTACCACGGCGAAACATTCCAGGACGGCATTCCGTCTATTCGTGACTATGCCCGGACTCAGTTGCACAGCCATATCCGCGTCCCGGAAAAGGGCGTGAGTCTGAATCTGGATAAGGTCGAGGTTGTGATTGAAAGCCCGGTTCTGTGGGGCACATTTGTCATTCCGGGTGCCGTCGACATCACTCGTCGTGACCTGATCGACCTGGCCCTGGAAAACCTTACCGGCTTGCCTACCGGCAACGCGACCGTGCACTACAACGGCAAGGACAACGGTGTACCCACCTGGCTGACTTACCGCTTTCTGAAAGACGTCATAGAAGACATTGATATAGGCCAGAACTACCCAGCCCTGGTCAAACAAAAACTGCTCGATGATCCGCTGCAATCGCGCCATCGACAGCAGATCTACACCCGCCACCTTCAGGTGCAACTGCCACTGCTGGCCTTGCAGATGAAAATCCGCGGCCAGGGCGGCGTCGATGAACGCGGTTACCGCTACATCGCCGCGGTGATGCACAACGAAGAACAGGAGCGCAAAGTAGATGGGCAGCCCATTGTCATTCGCTGCCTGGCCTTTGTGCCCACCTTGCGCCCCGGCCATGAGCAAGACGTGGTCGCCAATATGTTCGTGATCGGCCCGAGGCATTCCGACGCCGGCCCCTGCGTGCTTTATCGGCCCCTGCTCGAACCGACGCTGATGCAATTTGCATCGCGGCAAAACCTGCTGTACGCCATCAAACATGACCGTACCTTGCGCGAGTCAGTGCTGGCCTGGCTGCCCGACGCGCAACGCTTCAACTATGCACAATATGTGTTCCCCGACACCCTTCCCTCGCCCTGGACCGTGGTGCGCGCACTGGTTGAGCCGCTTACCGTGCTGTACATGAGCGGCCCCGTGACGCTGACCAACGAAGAAATAGGCAATGACGCGTTAGCGACGCTGTTCAAGGCCAATGCCAATGCCATGGTCGAATTGGCAACACGCCAGTCGGTATCCAACGTACAGAAACGGTGGGCGACCTTTCGACATGCAGGTTGGCAAATATTCAGTGCCGCGCTGCCGTTCATGGGCCGCACCCTGGGAGTCGCCGCCTGGATCTGGCAAATCATGGACGACCTGCAAGCTGCCGAGGAGGCCGTGAACAAGGATGACCACTCAACGGCCTGGACTGCGTTGGTGGATGTATTCCTCAACCTGGGAATGGCGCTGACTCTGCATATAGCCCTGCGCCATCCGCGACCTCGAAAGCAGTTCGATGCGGCCAGGATTGAGCCTGAATCCGAACAAACGACAATCGAAACGGTGAGCAAACCGCCGGTTGCCGAGAAAAAATATACCTGCGTGCAGCAACCGGATATTCCCGACAATCAACTACCTGCCAAGCATGAAGGTGCCGTACACACGCGCGGCGCCCTGAGCCATAGTCGCCTGGGACTGGCCAGAACACTCGACAGTTTTAATGTTGCCAAACCCGATAAGCTTGGCGAGCAAAATAAAACCCCCGGCCGCCACCTCAATCTCTATCCACTCGCGGATCGGTGGTTTGCACCCGTTGGTGAGCGCTGGTTCGAAGTCATCGTGGATGACAACGACAGTGTCATTATCATCGACTCCAAATCTCCCTTGCGTACAGGCCCGCCGCTGATCGGCAACCTGGCGGGCCAGTGGTTTGTCGACATCCGCCTGCGACTGCGCGGCGGCGGTCTTAGAAACCGCCGGCGGGCGGTCAAGGTCGATCAGCCTGCGCGCATTGCAGCACTCAAGAGGCAGCTCAACGCCTTTGACGCCGTCGCCGCCAGTCAACAACTGGACGTGCTTGAATCAAAGCCCGCGCTGGACGCTACCCCGGGGCCGTCCACGGACCTGCAGCGTACAGCGTTCATCGACAAGGTCGACAGGCGGCTGGCGGCGTACGACGAAGCGATCAGCCAGCTGAAGTCCTTGAGCATCATCGACACCGTACCCACCTACCAGAGCAACATGAGCGGTTACCTGAAACAACAGGTGCAACTGACACAGATAGCCATGGAGCAACAGGTGAAGAGCTACAAGAAAGCCTTGACGGCGTCGTTGCCGGTTCTTGATGCGGAGGTAGACATTGACTATAAAAACCAGGCAAAAATCGCAAAAACCCTGTCCACTCAGAACCTTGGCATCATCAGGCGGCTGGAATTCATCAACGACCGCTTCAACGAACTTAAAACCCTGGGAGATGAAGGCGCGGCGATCATTCGTAAAACCATACGAGAGTTGCCGCAGCTCACGCTCATTGAACTCAAATCTCTTGAGATTGGCTTGGGCCGTTACTTGTGTATCGATGAGACGCAAAGCCAGGTTCCAGCCACCGTGCGTGAGCGAATGGGCCAGATCGTCGATTCAGCCGAAATCAACGTTGAAAGTTTCAGTGAGATTATTGAACGCGGTAATGGCGCCTCGCTGGATAATCGTATCGAGGTGCTCAACAGCCTCGTTGAGCAATTTTCCAGCGCCGACCAACGCCTGCTGGATCTGCATGCCGATTACCCGCAGCACTTGCTCAAACCCCGCCTCGAACGTTTTCGCCTGCAAATAAGCGAGTTCAGCCAACGGGCCATCCACGACCTGGCCTACCTGCTGCGAGAGAAAAAAGCCCAGCAGCCCAAGCCCGGCAGCTCCAGGGCCGAGCCCGCCCCAAGGCGTAAAGTGATCAAGACACGTCATCACGGCTTGGTGATGGGTGAGCCCCGCGAAGCAGACAGTTCGTTGGTCGACGTCAAGGCACACATGACCGGCAAGGTGCTCGCCACGTTTCATGAGAAGGCACCGGGAGTCTGGGTTAAACGGCAGAAAGCCCCATCGCAGCCAAGCGCACCGGTAGCTGTGGATCTGGACACCAGCATCAACACGGGGCAAGCGCTATTGGATGGCGAACAAGCTGAAACCCGTAAATACCAGGGTTTCTCCAGGAAACCCTGGCATGCGCCGCAGGATATTCAAGACATGTTCGATGATCATGCAAAGGCGCTGGAAAAAGCCTCAAACGATATCGAAGAAGCCCTGACCCAGCGCAATCTTACTGAAAGCGATCACGCTTCTGCCGCCTCAACCAAGCGCCAGCTCAACGACGCGGCGCAACGCCTCTATCGACTTGGTAAAAAACACTACATCGACATGATCAAGCATCAAGCGCCAACCGCCGAACGGGTTGACTGGCTCAACAGCCAAGGGTTGATCCGCATCGTCAAGGTCATCAGCCGCCGCCCCCTCAAGGGGCCCAAAAAGGACTATCTGGACGAGTACGAGATTCGCGACAAAGAAAACGGCACTGTGCTGTGGTACGCGCACTTTCACTATGAAACAAAAGATGCCGCGCTGGAAAACTTCACCAAGGATCACCTCAAGACCCGCGAGCAACAACGTCTAGGCGGTGCCTATCAGCGCACCGGCCCCAGTGACTGGGACATGATTGAAATCCATCGCAGCAGCATCGGCGCCCAACTGGCCCAGTCGCTGTTCTTCAACACCTGATCGGCTTATGGCAGCCAAGCCAGACGCAAACGCTCCAGCGCCTGCGCAATGCCCGACTCAGGCACGGCAGCAAACCCCAGCACCAGGCCGGCGCGTTGATCCGGCGGTGTGCTGGAGTCTGGCAGCCAATAGGTGCTCAATCCGTTGATCTCTACACCGACTGCATGAGCTTGCTTTAGCAATTGTTGCTCGCGGGACACGCTGTCGACACGCACCGTCAAGTGCAGTCCCGCTGCAACGTTGGGCAATGGGCCAACACCGGCTAATGCCTCTGGCCATCCAGCCAACAAGGCATTGCGTCGGCTCAACGCAGCACGGCGCATCCGACGAATGTGGCGCTGGAAGTGCCCCGCCGCCATGAACTCGGCCATCACCGCCTGGGTGCTGACTTCGGAGTGACGCACGTCCACCGCGCGGCGCCGGGTGAAGGCTTGCACCAGGCCCGGTGGCAACACCAGGTAACCCAGGCGCAACGCCGGGAACGCCACCTTGCCGAAGGTGCCCACGTACAGCACGCGGCCACTGCGATCCAGCGCGGCCAATGGTGACAGCGGCGCGCCGCTGTAGCGGTACTCGCCGTCGTAATCGTCCTCCACGATCCAGCCGCCTGAACGCTCGGCCCAGGCCAGCAACTCCAGGCGGCGTGCCAGGCTCATCACCACGCCCAGCGGATACTGATGGGAAGGCGTGACATACGCCACGCGGCAATCATTGAGGGCACTGAGCACCTGGCAATCCATGCCCTCACCGTCCACCGGCACGCCGTGCAGTCGCCCCCCGGCCAAAGCGAATGCATGGCCGGCCGCGCGATAGCCAGGGTTTT
The DNA here is from genome assembly GCF_001320835.1 of Pseudomonas sp. NBRC 111138. Lineage (NCBI taxonomy): Bacteria > Pseudomonadati > Pseudomonadota > Gammaproteobacteria > Pseudomonadales > Pseudomonadaceae > Pseudomonas > Pseudomonas sp. NBRC 111138. The sequence goes on from NZ_BCBO01000002.1 coordinate 33,021, forward strand.
CCACCGCCACGCCATCCCCAGGCTCCACCAGCAACTGTGCACAAAGGCTGATGGCTTGCTGTGCGCCGCTGGTGATCACAATTTGTTCAGCCGTGCATTGCATGCCACGCGAGCTGCGCAGGTACGCGGCGATCAAACCGCGCAGGCGGCCATCACCTGCCGGGTCGCCATAGCACAGCTGTTCCAGGTCGGGTTTGCGCCAGAACGCCCCATTCAGCTTGGCCCATACCTCAAACGGGAACAGATCGAAGGCGGGTACGCCCACGCGAAATGCCCGAGGCGGCCCCGAAGGCGGCTGAGGCAGGTGGTGGTCTTTTACCCGCGCCAACCCGGCACTGTGGATAACTTCGTCATCCAAATCCTCAGGTAAATTTGCGCATTTTGTGGATAACCCTGGGGATAATCCTGTTGACAACCCTGTGGATACTTTTGTGGATAGTTTTTGGGGCATCGGCAATTGGGCAACATAGGTGCCATCACCCACCCGGCTCTCGATAAACCCTTCGGCATACAACTGGTCGTAGGCGCGCACCACGCTGTTGCGGGAAATCGACAAGGCTGTCGCCAAATCGCGGGTTGCGGGCAACCGCGTGCCGCTGACCAATCGCCCATCCAATACCCGCTGGCTCAGGGCCTCATAAAGCTGGCGCGTGAGGCCCTGGCGGCGGTCCAGCTCGATACCGGCGGGGTTGAAGGACAGCGGTGGCGAAACAGGCGGCATATTGGACCTATGAAAATAGCGCGAGATGGCTCTTACAACGAACCAATAGCCTGCCTAGGATGCAGGCATTCGCCAAGGAATATCTCCATGTACACACCCCGCGCCTTTGCTCTCGATGACTTGCCCGAAATCCAGCAACTGATCCAGCACACCCGTCTGGCGCAGTTGGTAACCGTGGGTGAAAACGGCCTGCAAGCCAGCCACTTGCCTTTGCTGCTCAACCCCGATGAAGGGCCCAATGGCACGCTGTACGGTCACCTGGCCAGGGCCAACCCGCAATGGCGCGAGCTGCAAAATGGCGGTGAAGCGCTGGTGATCTTCGCCGGTGCCGACGCCTATATCAGCCCGGCGTTTTACCCCGCCAAGGCCGAGCACGGCAAAGTGGTCCCGACCTGGAACTACATCGCCGTGCACGCCTATGGCACGCCTGCGGTGTTCAGCGACGCCGAGCGCTTGCTCAAGGTGGTCACCGCCCTCACCGACCGCCATGAAAGCGCCCGCGCCCAACCCTGGCGTGTCAGCGACGCACCGGCGGACTACATCGACGGCATGCTCAAGGCCATTGTCGGCTTTGCCCTGCCGATCGAACGCCTGGTGGGCAAACGCAAACTCAGCCAGAACCGCAGCGCCGCCGACATAGCCGGTGTCCGTGACGGCCTGGCCGCCAGTGCCGATGTACGTGACCAGACCCTCGCCCGCTTTATTCCCCAAGGAGTTTCAGAATGAGCTTGATCGACATTCGCCAGGTCACAGCCGCCGACCAAGCCGCCTGGCTGCCGCTATGGCAGGCCTACTTGGCGTTCTACAACACCGAATTGCCGGACGCCGTCAGCCAAAGCACCTGGCAACGCCTGATCGACCCCAGCGAGCCGACCCATTCGGCACTGGCCTGGCAGGACGGCAAGGCGGTGGGCATGGTCAACTTCATCTACCATCGCTCCAACTGGAGCATCGAGAACTCCTGCTACCTGCAGGACTTGCTGGTTGACCCAGCCCAACGTGGCACGGGGGTCGGTCGCAAGCTGATCGAATTCGTCTACGCCACCGCCAAGGCCGATGGCTGCTGCAAGGTGCACTGGTTGACCCATGAGACCAACGCCACGGCGATCCAGCTCTATGAGCGCATCGCCGAACGCCCAGGCTTCATCCAATTTCGCAAAGGTCTTTAAGGAGCACTGCATGATCAATTCCCTCGCTGATTGGAAAGGCGTCCCGGCGCCGACTGCGCAACTGCTTGAAGGGCGTTTTATCCACCTGGAAAAGCTCGACCCGGCGCGCCATGCCGATCAACTGTGGCAAGCCCTTGACGGCCCAGGGGCCGATCCGAAGCTGTGGGATTACTTGCCCTACGGCCCGTTCACCGAGCGCAGTGCCTTCGACGCCTGGTTGAACAATCACGCCGCCCACAGCGACCCGTACTTTTTCAGCGTGATCGACCGTGCGACGGGCCAGGTTCAGGGCATCCTCAGCCTGATGTCCATCGTCCCGGCGCAAGGCCGTATCGAAATCGGTCACGTCACCTTCGGCGCACCCATGCAGCGCTCGCCGAAAAGCACCGAAGCGGTGTACCTGCTGGCCAAATATGCGTTCGAGCAGGGCTACCGTCGGCTGGAGTGGAAGTGCAACAACGGCAACGCGCGGTCCAAGTACGCAGCCGAGCGCTTGGGGTTCAGTTTTGAAGGGGTGTTCCGCCAGCACATGGTGGTCAAGGGGCAGAACCGCGATACGGCGTGGTATTCGATCCTGGATTCGGAATGGCCGAAGGTCGGTGCCGGGTTTGAGGCGTGGTTGTCGCAGGCGAACCAGAGTGGTTCGGGCCAGTTGAAGACACTCACAGAGTGTCGGGATTAATGCTCACATGTGTGGGAGCTGGCTTGCCTGCGATACAGACACCTCGGTGTATCAGGCAAACCAGTTGATGCCATCGCAGGCAAGCCAGCTCCCACATTGGAGGGTGGCGACTCTCGGAACTTAGGCTCAGCCAGCCAACTTCTGGGCCAGCACCGCAATATGCTCGGGTCCGATGCCGCAGCATCCACCCAGATGGCTGGCGCCGCGCGCTTGCCAATCGGCCGCCCATTGCAAGTAACCGGGCGGGTCGAGGTCGTCGCGCAACGGGTCCAGACCATCGTTGGCCGTGGCTTCCTTCGGTTGCGGTGGGAAAGCGTTGGCGTAGGCGCCGATCTGAATCGCTACACCCAATCGTTCGAAAGTTGCCCGCGCCGCATCAATGGCCGCGCCGATCACTTCCGGCTGGCTGCAGTTGAACAGCAATACCTGCACGCCCAGTTGCGCCGCCGCCTCGGCTGCGTCCGCCACCGGTTCGCCGGAGCGCAGGCGTGGCACCTCGTCGGTGTCTTCGTCTTTCAAGGTAAACGACAGCCAGAATGGCTTGCCATCTTTAGGCAGCCCGGCATGGATTGCCCGTGCTTCAGCGATCGAGCTCTGGGTTTCCGCCAGCCACAGATCGACATGCGGGGCGAGGCCGTTCACCAAAGGGGTGAGCAACTCACTGACGCGCTCGGCCTGGAACAGATCTGGGCGATAAGAGCCAAACAGCGGCGGCAGTGAGCCGGCTACCTGCACGGCTTTACCGGAGGCCTGCACCGCCCGTCGCGCCAACTCACCGGCCAGGGCGGCGAGCGCCTGCCCTTCTTGAGCAAACCGCGCTTCGCCAATGTGGAACGGCACCACCGCGTAACTGTTGCTGGTGATCACATTGGCACCACTGTCGATGTAGGCCGCGTGCACCGCCTCCACCGCTTGCGGCGCTTCGCTCAAGGCCAGTGCCGACCATTCCGGCTGACGGAACGGCGCGCCACGGCGTTGCAGTTCACGGCCCATGCCACCATCGAGAATTACTGTGCTTACTGCGCCCATATGCTTTTTACTCATATGCTTATGAAAATAACTCACTATGAGAGTCGTTCTTATAACTATTTAATGCGTACCGTTCGGTTAATAACAACCTCTTTTTTATTCAGGTGTTCGATTTTGAAATTCAGACCGCTGTTGGCCCTGGGCCTGACGATGTTGGCTGCTTCAACCCAAGCCTTTGGCGGTGCCACGCTGGATCGTGTCGAGCAGAAGAAAGAGCTGGTCGGCGTGCTGATGGAAAGCTATCCGCCGTTTTCATTTCTCAATGACCAGAACCAGCTCGACGGTTTCGACGTGGACGTGGCCAAGGCCGTGGCGCAAAAACTGGGCGTGAAGTTGCGCCTGGAAACCCCGTCCTGGGACGTGATCGCCGCCGGCCGCTGGAGCGGGCGCTACGACATCTGCATCTGTTCCATGACCCCAAGCAAGGCACGCGCCGAGGTGTTCGACTTCCCGGTGGAGTACTACGCCTCGCCCGCCGTGATTGTGGTCAATGCCAAGGACGACCGCATCCACGAAGCCAAGGACCTGAGCGGCAAGAAAGTCGGCCTCACCAGCGCCTCTAGCTACGAAAGCTACCTGAACAAGAACCTGGTGATCGAAGGCGCCGAAGACACGCAGTTGCAGTACCCGTTCGAGGAGGTGCAGATCGCCCCGTACGACACCGACAACGTGGCGTTCCAGGATCTGGGCCTGGGCGCTGGCGTGCGCCTGGATGCGATCCTCACCAACCTGGTCACCGCGCAGCCGCGCCTGACCCAGGACACGCGTTTCAAGCTCGCCGGTGCGCCGCTGTACTCGGAGCCCAACTCGGTGGCCATCGAGAAAGGCGACCCGCAGTGGGACAGCAAAGTGCGTGAGGTCTTCGCCCAGCTCAAGCAGGACGGCACCTTGAGCGCGCTGTCGCAAAAATGGATCGGCGCCGATATAAGCCGATGAGTTTTCGCCTACGGCTTTACCTGACCTGGGCGGCGCTGTTCGCCCTGTTTGCGAGTTTTTTCCTGAGCTTTGACCTGAAGTTCTCGATCATCCTCGACAAGCTGCCCAACCTGGTCGGCCTGCACCTTGCGCCCAACGGCTTCCTGCAAGGTGCGGCGCTGACGCTGTTTTTGTGCCTGTGCGCCATTGTCGCGTCGTCGGTGCTGGGCTTTATCACCGCGTTGGGGCGCCTGTCCAAAAGTGCCGTGGCGTTCGGCATTGCCAGTTTCTACGCCTCGTTCTTTCGCGGCACCCCGCTGCTGATCCAGATCCTGTTGATCTACCTGGGCCTGCCGCAATTGGGGCTGGTGCCAGGCGCCATCGTCGCCGGGATCATCGCGTTGTCACTGAATTACGGCGCCTACCTGAGCGAGATTTTCCGCGCTGGCATCCTTGGCGTGCCCCATGGTCAACGCGAGGCTGCGCTGGCCCTGGGCATGCGCGACAGGGCGATCTTCTGGCACGTGACCCTGCCCCAGGCCATGCGCACCATCATCCCGCCGGCCACTAACCAGTTCATCTCGATGCTCAAGGATTCGTCGCTGATCTCGGTGATGGGCGTGTGGGAAGTGATGTTTCTGGCGCAGTCCTATGGCCGCTCAAGCTACCGCTATATCGAGATGCTCACGACGGCGGCGATCATTTATTGGGTGATGTCCCTGGGGCTCGAATTGATCCAGGCGCGGATGGAGCGGCATTTCGGCAAGGGCTACGTGCGGCGCGGTTGACGTGCAGAATGTGCAATATATTGCAGCGCTCAGGCTGAATAGGCTCAAGGATCTGCAATAGATTGCATATTCATTGTCGTCATCTTTTCGACACATTCCTGCAACTCCCCTCCGCTATACAGGTCGACTCGCTTGCCATAACAAGGTCGCCCAGCATGCCCCCGTCTCCTCAACGCCTCGCGCTCGCCATCACCCTGTTGGCCAGCGGTGGTTTCATCGAAGCAGCCGCAGCCAAGACCCTGCAGATCGACACGCCTACCACCCAGGGGCAAACCTTGGGGGGCAGTGATACGTTGACCACGTCGGCGCCTGGCAGCATTAGAACCTCTGGGGTGGCGGTGACGCTCAAGGACGGCACCCGCGGTTCGGGGGTGGTGGTGACGAACGCGGGCAAGCTGGTCTCCAGTGGCGGTCGGGGTATCGACAGTTCGGGGAGTGTCAGCGGGGAGCGCAGGTACGGCATTTACAACCTTGCCGGCGGGGTGATCCAAGGCGCCAATGATGCGTTGCGCATCAACAGTAACGTTGCCAGCGGCAGCGTGCTGATCGACAACAGCGGCACCCTTCGCTCGGCCACCGGCCAAGGGCTGGACCTGGATGCGCTGCGCAGCAGCAACGTCACCACCACCATCATCAACCGTGCCGGTGGTTTGATTCGCGGGGAGGCCAGCGACGGCATGAAGACCGGCGCCAACGCCACTATCACTAACTACGGCGAGATTTCCACCGGCAACACCTTCTCCCGCGATGACAAGTTCGATGGCGTGGACATCGACTCCGCCAGCGGCGTAACGGTCACCAATTACGGCCTGATTTCCGGTGGCCGCCATGGCATCACCACGGACGAGGGCGCCACGCTGACCAACTACGGCACGGTGATCGGCCGCAACGGCTCGGGCTTTGGTTCCGATGGCGACGGCACTGTGATCAACCACGGCACCATCACCGGCGCGTTCTCCGGGCTGCAACCGGATGGCGACGGTGACGGCGTGGACATCGACAAGATCGCCCATATCGAAAACTACGGCGTCATCCAGGGTGTCGGCGCCGGGGGTGTCGACAAGAACGGCTTTGCCAACGGCAGCGACGGGATCGCCCTGGGCGGCGGCGCTATCTACAACGCCCAGGGCGCGCTGATCAGTGGTGCCAACAATGCCATCCTGGTGGACGACGGCAGCGACGGGCCCGGGCTTGCGACTACCACCCTGGAGAACCACGGCACGATTCAAGGCCTGGATGGCTTTGGTGTGAAGTTCGTCGGCAATTACGCCGACACAGTCATCAATAGCGGCACGATCAGTGCCAGCAATGGCCTGGCCCTGGACTTGGGCGGCGGTGACGACCACGTGATCTTGCGCAATGGCAGCCGCTTTATCGGCACAGTGGACGGCGGCAGCGGTTACGACCGACTGACCCTGGACGACGTCGCAGGGGGCAGTTTTGGCGACAGCCGCAACCTTGAATGGCTGGAGGTCAAGCAAGGCATCTGGACGTTGACCGGCCAGGGTGATTTCAGCGACGGCGGCGAGATTTCCAGCGGTGCCAAGCTGGTCAACCAAGGCGGCATTGCCGGTAATGTGACGGTCGATGCAGGCGGTGTGTATGCCGGCGGCGGCTCGGTGGGCAGCCTGCTGATGAACGGCACCCTGCAGACCAACACCGCATTGGGTACCGCCAGCATCAGCCGTGACTTGCGCATGGGCAGCGGCTCGACCCTCGCCTATGGCGTCAACGCCGACGGCAGTAGCGCACCGATCAAGGTCGGCGGCACCGCTTACCTTAATGGCGCGACCCTGGCGGTCAACCCCGGCGAAGGCACCTACCCGTGGCAAAGCCATTACAGCGTGCTGCAAGCCGGCAGCATCAACGGCACGTTTGGCAAGGTCACCAGCGACTACGCCTTCCTGACCCCAACCCTGGATTACAGCGCCACTCAGGTCGGCCTCACGTACACACGTAACGACATCGCCTTCAACCAGTTCGCCAGCACCGCCAACGGTGCCAGCGCCGCCAGCAGCCTGGCGGGCCTGGGCACGAACAATCCGCTGTACAACGCCCTGCTCAATACCACCACCGCCACAGCCGGTGCAGCCATCGAGCAACTGGCGGGCAGCAGCACTGCCAGCCTCACCAGCGCCACCCTCAATGCCAGTGCTCAAGTGGGCAACAGCATGCTCGCCGCCATGCACCAGGTGGGCGGCGGTGCGGGACTGCTGGTGGGGCTGGACGGCAAAGACACACCCGCACTGGCGGCCACCGGCGTACCCGCCGAGGTGCGCAACCTCAATGACCCGAACGCCCGCGGCCGCCTGTGGCTGCAAGGTATCGGCAGCTACGGCAAGCTCGACGGCGAGCACGGCAGTAACGGTTTGACCCAACGCACCAAGGGCACAGTGCTCGGTGCCGATTGGGCGCTGGACGGCGACTGGCGCCTGGGTGTGCTGGGGGGTTATTCCAAGACCGACCTGGACACCGCCGGTGTGGACGGCAGCGTCGACAGCTGGCACGCCGGCGTCTATGCCCTGCGCCAGAGTGGCCCACTGGCCTTGCGCCTGGGTGCTGCCTACAGCGGGCACCAAGGCGACAGTAAACGCACGGTGGCCTTCAACGGTTTTAACGACCGCCCCAAAGGCGACTATGACGCCAACAGTCAGCAGGCTTTTGCTGAACTGGGATACGCCCTTGGCGCAGGTCGCTTGAGCGCAGAGCCGTTCGCCAACCTCGGCTACCAGCGCTACCAGCGCGACGGCTATAACGAAAAAGGCGGCGCCGCTGCGTTACACGTCAAGGGCCAGACCCAGGACAACTTCAGCAGCACCTTCGGCCTGCGCCTGGTGCACCTGAGCCAGCTGGACAACGGCGTCAGCCTCACACCCCGCGCCAGCGTTGGCTGGAAGCACACCTATGGCGATGTCGACAGCACCACCGGCCAGGCTTTCCTGGCCGGGGGCACGGCGTTCAACGTGCAAGGCAGCGCCCTGGATCGGGACAGCCTGTTGCTGGAAGCGGGCCTGGACTTGGGTTTATCCGCCCGCCATCGCCTGGGCCTGGGCTATACAGGCGAAGTGGGCGGCAACAGCCGCAACCATGCACTGACCGGCCAATGGCAGATGAGTTTTTAATCGCACCGTACTAGAGACAACTCCCGCAAATCAGGGGTCGATGGCCTGACAGTTATCCCCCCCTCACCTCGCCTAAATTCCCGGCCTCATTAATCAAGAGGTTGGGACTGCATGCCATTCACCTTACAGCGACTCGTGCTCGTCATGTCCTTCGGGCTGGCCGCCAGCAGCATTCAATTTGCCCAAGCGCAGGGAAGCGTGGAACACGTGTTCGATCGGTCCGGGATCACAGAACTGACCGGGTCAATCAATCGTGACGGCGTCTTGCATCGCCTTTCGACAGACGCCCCCGTCGATTTTTACCTGGCCGAACACACAAACACTCGCAACGGCCAGCGCCTGGCCCTGGCCGTGGACGCGGCGGTCAAATCGCTACTTGAATCAGACAAACTCACCCCCTGGGACAGGTACGAACTGGGCAATATCGGCGAATACCTCAATAACCTCGCACCGGGGAAGGTCGCTCAGGCCCTCGAACAACTCGCGGGCAGCCAGAACGCCAACCTTGCCGCGGCCACCCAAATGAGCACGCAACAGGTCAGCGACACGCTGCTCTCGGTCCTGCGCGACCTGCCAGCAAACGTCGCAGACGATGCCGATGGCCGCATCTGGGTAAAAGGCCTCAGCCACAACGGCAAACTTGACGGCCAATATGGCAGCGTCGGGTTGCAGCAAAGCACCAAGGGCGTTGTTCTGGGCGCCGACTGGGCAGTCGATCACGCTTGGCGTGCCGGTGTGGTGGGAGGCAAATCCGAAAGCGAGTTTGAGCACAAGCGTTTCAAAGCAGCGCTCGACAGCTGGCATCTGGGCGCATACGCCGTACGCCAGGACGGCCCGCTGGCTCTGCGCCTGGGTGCCATCTACAGCAACCATGACGGGCAAAACAAACGCGGTGTCGATATCGACTTCTTGGGTTATCGCGAGCAACTCAAAGGCAAATACACGGCCCAAAGCCAAACCGTATTTGGTGAAATGGGCTACCAGCTGGGCAAGGATACGTTAAGCGTCGAGCCGTTCGCAGGCCTGGGGTACCAGCGCTACCATCGTGAAGGCTTCAAGGAAAAAGGCGGCTTTGCGGCGTTGAATGTCGGTGCGCAAACCCAGCAAAACCTCAGCAGCACCCTGGGGCTTCGCTTGGGCAGCCTTTATCGTTTTGATAACAACATGAGCCTGTCCCCGCATTTGAGCACCCACTGGAAGCACCTCTACGGCGACGTGCAAAGCAGCGTGAAGCAATCTTCCCGACTGATTGACCTGACCGGAGAAAAGAGTGATTTCACCGTCGATGGCGTCTCGCTGAACCGCGACAGCCTGGCCCTGCGCACGGGGTTGGACATAGGCCTTTCTGCTCATCAGGCACTGAGCGTCGCGTACACCGCTGAGGTCGGCAGTAACAGCCGTAACCATGGGCTGGTAGGCGAATGGAAGATGGGGTTTTAAGACAGCAACTGAGGAAACTTCACGCTCAAGCCGGTTACAACGCCTGACATTAAGCCGGTGATTGTGCTCGCTACACTCCGGCCTCCTACACCGAAGAGGCCGGAAACCATGATCTCGCCATTCTCGTTTATCCCTTCCATGGGCATGCTGTTTGCCCATGGCACCCAGTCCCTCGCCGCTGCCGTCACCCCGGCCACACCAGCAGAGCCCCCTGCACACCCGCCAGCGATGTCTGGCGAGCTCAAGACTGCCCATAGCCAACCGTCCAATGGCTTGCTCAATACCCATACCATCAAACTCATGACTACCCCAGGCTCAGCGAGCAGTCACGGTATGAATATCGACCACTTGGCCAAACTGACCCAAAGCGACGCCAATCTGGCTAACCCCCACCTCATGACAGCCGTTGAAATCGTCAACAGCCCGGATGTACAGATCAAGGCGCCTGTTCATGGCTTGGTCAGCTCCGGGCTCACCTCCGTCTGGCTGGATAACCGAGGGGTCATCACCGGTGCAACAGGCACGGGTGTGAAGCTGGACGGAAATAAAGCCGATGAAGTGACCAATCAGGGCGTTATCACCGGCGGCAACGGCGTAGCCCTCGACATGGGAGGCGGTGACGATCTGTTGATTATCAAGAAAGGCAGCCGTTTCAACGGCGAAGTGGATGGGGGCAGTGGCACCAATCAGGTGATTCTCGACGACGCTGAAGGAGGGACTTTTGAAGGGGCGACAAGAATGCAGCATCTGTGGGTCGGCAAAGGCTCCTGGGAGCTGACCGGTGCACTGCACGCCAACCGACAAGGCAAGGTGTACAGCGACGCGACGTTGATCAACCGTAGTGGGATCAAGGGCACAATGGATATCGAGCCGGGCGCGAGCTATTCCGGCGGTAACGTCGACAATCTTAACGTAGCCGGCACCCTGCTGCTCGACCCCGCGATTACGGCGCGGACAAGGATCACCAATGATCTGAATCTGAAACCAGGATCGAGCGTGAATTTCAAAATCGGCGTGGATCAACAGCACTCCGTGCTGAACGTCGGCAACACATTAACGTTGGGGAACCCCACCCTGCACCTTGACGTACAGCCAGAGAGCGACGAGTTGCTCAAGCGCCAGCTACCCATCGCCAAAGCAACCACCATTGATGGGAGGTTCGGCGCCATCAGCAGTAACCTGACCACCCTGGAACCTGAATTGATCTACACCCCGAAGGGCATTTTTGTCGAATTCAAACGCAAGGAGATCCCGGCAATCACCGCCTGATGGTCAAAAAATCAGCAAAAAAAAGGGGGCACATGCCCCCCCGAGGTTTAAGCGGTAGTTGGAAGGCTGAGTAATCAGCCTTCGATCTCGATCAGGATTTCCCCAGGGTTCACCCGGTCGCCCTTGGCCACATGAACAGCGGCGACCTTGCCGGCAATCGCTGCCTGCACTTCGGTCTCCATCTTCATGGCTTCGGTAATCAACACGGCCTGGCCGGCCTTGACCACGTCGCCGACCTTGACCAGCACATCGACGATATTGCCCGGCATCGCCGTGCTGACATGGCCCGGTTCGGTCGCGTGCTTGCGCTTGCTGCCGCCGCTGCTGACAAATTCGTTTAGCGGCTCGAACACCACTTCTTCCGGCATGCCGTCGATGGACAGGTAGAAGTGACGCTTGCCTTCGGCCTTTACACCGACACCGGTGATATCCACGCGGTAGCTTTCGCCGTGCACGTCGATAACGAATTCGGTCGGTACACCTTCACCGCCAGCACGGGCCACGCCGCCCGCTTCCGGGATCGGCAACAACACTTCAGGGGCCAGGGTGCCGGCGTCGCGTTCTTCGAGGAACTTGCGCCCGATGTCCGGGAACATGGCGTAGGTCAGCACGTCTTCTTCGGACTTGGCCAATGCGCCGATTTCGCCGCGCAGCTTGGTCATTTCCGGCTTGAGCAAATCCGCCGGGCGCACGTCGATCACGTCTTCGCTGCCGATGGCCTGGCGGCGCAGTTTTTCGTTCACCGTACCCGGCGCCTTGCCGTAACCGCCTTGCAGGTAGAGCTTCACTTCGTTGGTGATGGTTTTGTAGCGCTCGCCGGCCAATACGTTGAAGAACGCCTGGGTGCCAACGATCTGCGAGGTCGGCGTTACCAGTGGCGGGAAGCCGAGGTCTTCACGCACTCGGGGAATCTCGGCCAGCACTTCGCTCATGCGGTTCAGGGCGCCCTGCTCTTTGAGCTGGTTGGCCAGGTTGGAGATCATCCCGCCCGGCACCTGGTTGACTTGCACACGGGTGTCGACGGCGGTGAATTCGCTCTCGAACTGGTGGTACTTCTTGCGCACGGCGTAGAAGTACAGGCCGATCTCTTGCAGCAGTTCCAGGTCGAGGCCGGTGTCGAACTCGCTGCCTTTAAGGGCTGCGACCATCGACTCGGTGCCCGGATGGCTGGTGCCCCAGGCAAAGCTGGAGATGGCCGTATCGATGTGGTCGGCACCGTTTTCGATGGCCTTGAGTTGGCACATCGCGGCCAGGCCGGCGGTGTCGTGTGAATGGATAAAGATCGGCAGGTTCTGCTCGGCTTTGAGTGCCTTGACCAGTTCGCCAGTGGCGTAGGGCGTGAGCAGGCCGGCCATGTCCTTGATCGCGATGGAGTCGCAGCCCATGGCTTCCAATTGCTTGGCCTGGGCCACGAACGCTTCCACGGTATGCACTGGGCTGGTGGTGTAGGCGATAGTGCCTTGTGCATGTTTGCCAGCGGCTTTCACCGCTTCAATGGCCACGCGCAGGTTACGCACGTCGTTCATTGCATCGAAAATGCGGAACACGTCGATACCGTTGACCGCCGCCTTGGCCACGAAGGCTTTGACCACGTCGTCGCTGTAATGGCGGTAGCCCAGCAGGTTCTGGCCGCGCAGCAGCATTTGCAGGCGCGTATTGGGCAGTGCGGCACGCAGTTGGCGCAGGCGCTCCCACGGGTCCTCCTTGAGGAAGCGCACACAGGCGTCGAAGGTCGCGCCGCCCCAGACTTCCAGGGACCAGTAGCCAACTTTGTCGAGCTTGTCGCAGATCGGCAGCATGTCGTCGGTGCGCATGCGGGTGGCCAGCAACGATTGGTGGGCGTCGCGCAGGATGGTGTCGGTTACGAAGATCTTCTTGCTCATTGTTATATTCCTCACAGGCCTGCGTGGGCGGCGATGGCGGCGGCGATGGCCAGGGCCAGCTCTTCGGGTTTGCGCTTGATCGAGTAGTTGGTCAGCTCAGGGTGGCTTTCCACAAAGCTTGTATTGAACTGGCCGCTACGGAATTCCGGGTTGCGCAGGATTTCCTGATAATAGGCGGCAGTGGTCTTCACGCCTTGCAGGCGCATGTCGTCCAGGGCACGCAGGCCGCGGTCCATGGCTTCTTCCCAGGTCAACGCCCACACCACCAGTTTCAGGCACATGGAGTCATAGAACGGCGGGATGGTGTAGCCGGTGTAGATCGCCGTGTCGGTACGCACGCCGGGGCCGCCAGGGGCGTAGTAACGGGTGATCTTGCCGAAGCTTGGGAGGAAGTTGTTCTTCGGGTCTTCAGCGTTGATACGAAACTGCAACGCGAAACCACGGTGCTGGATATCTTCCTGCTTGACCGACAACGGCAGGCCGGAGGCGATGCGGATTTGCTCGCGAACGATATCGATGCCGGTGATTTCTTCGGTGATGGTGTGTTCCACCTGCACCCGCGTGTTCATCTCCATGAAGTACACCTCGCCCTCGGCGAGCAGGAACTCCACGGTGCCGGCGTTCTCGTAGCCCACGGCCTTGGCGGCGCGCACCGACAGATCGCCGATGTAGGCGCGCTGTTCCGGGGTCAGTTGCGGGCTGGGGGCGATTTCGATCAGCTTCTGGTTGCGACGCTGGATCGAGCAGTCACGCTCGAACAGGTGCACCACGTTGCCAAAGCTGTCGCCGAGGATCTGCGCCTCGATGTGCTTGGGATTGACGATGCATTTTTCCAAGAACACTTCCGCCGAACCGAAGGCCTTGGTGGCTTCGGAAATCACGCGGGGAAAGGCTTGTTCAAGTTCTTCGCGACTGTTGCAACGACGAATGCCACGGCCGCCACCACCGGAGGTGGCCTTGAGCATCACCGGGTAACCGATACGGTCGCCTTCAGTGAGGGCTTCGTGGATGTCGGCAACGTTGCCTTCGGTGCCCGGCGTGACCGGCACACCGGCCTTGATCATGCTGCGGCGCGCTTCGGTCTTGTCGCCCATGCGGCGAATCACTTCTGCCGAGGGGCCGATGAACTTGATGCCGCGCTCGGCACAGATATCTGCCAATTCGGCGTTTTCCGACAGGAAGCCGTAGCCGGGGTGCAGCGCATCGCAGCCGGTTTCCACCGCCAGGTTCACCAGCTTGCGCGGGTTCAAGTAACCGGCGAGCGGCTCGGCACCGATGCTGTGGGCTTCGTCGGCACGCTTGACGTGCAACGCATGGCGGTCGGCGTCCGAATAAACCGCGACCGAGCGAATGCCCATCTCGGCGCAGGCACGCACGATTCGTACGGCAATTTCACCACGGTTGGCGATCAGGATCTTTTTTATCACTTGGAAATTCCCTTGAGCCGATTTGCGTGCTTCGACCCGTTGCAGCCGGGCCGGCGCGTGACCAAATGTTTCATGACAGTCGCGAGACACACACTATGCGCACAGGAGAATTAACAAAAATCAATAATTATTGGGTTGTGTATAAGTAAAGACTTATAGTTAGCGGGAACACCAAGGGGCCGAGGCTTTATAAAATGCGTAAGTCATTGATGCGTATGACATTGCGTCAATTGCAGATCTTCAATGAAGTGTGTGATTTGCGTTCCTACAGCCGTGCCGCCGAGGAAATGTCCCTCACCCAACCGGCGGTCAGCCTGCAAATTCGCCAGCTGGAAGAACTGATCGGCCAACCGCTGTTCGACTATGTCGGCAAAAAACTCTACATGACCGAGGCCGCCGAAGCTTTGCAACGGGCCAGCCGCGACATCTTCGGGCGCCTGGAAAACCTCGATATGCAGCTGTCGGACATGCAGGGTTCACTGCAAGGCCAACTGAAACTGGCGGTGGAGTCCAGCGCCAAGTATTTCGTGCCGCACCTGTTCGCCGCCTTCAAGCGCCAGCATCCGGAAGTGCAATTGCAGCTCACGGTGGTCAACCGTGCCCAGGTGATCCGCCGGCTCTCGGACAACCGCGACGACCTGGTGATCATGTCCATGGTGCCCCAGGACATGGGCCTGGAATTCCTGCCGTTTCTCAACAATCCGATTGTCGCCGTGGCGCTGCCAGATCATCCGTTGAGCCTGCAAGGGCCACTGCGCTTGCAGGACCTGGAGCCTTATACCCTGCTCATCCGCGAGCCGGGCTCTGGCACGCGACTGGCCTGCGAGGAATACTTCAAGGAAAAACGCGTGCACTTCACCCAGACGGTGGAAGTGGCCTCGGCCGAGGCGCAGCGTGAATGTGTGAGTGCAGGGTTGGGCGTGGCATTGCTGACGCGCCACGCCTTGAACCTGGAGCTGGCCACCGGCGGGCTCAAGGAGCTGCCGGTGGAAGAACTGCCGCTGTACCGCAGTTGGTGCCTGGTACAGGCCAAGGCTAAACGCCTGTCACCGGTGGCCCATGCGTTCCTGGGCTTTATTCGCAGCGAACGGGTGCAGATCAGCGCGCTGGCTGAGCGTTTCGCTGGGCAGCCACGGGTGCCTGCCAATGCAGTTCCGGGTAGTCACTGATGCTCTGGAGCAACTGGCGCTCCTCGCAACGGTCTTCGATGGCGCGACGGAACGCCATGCGGCGCTGGTCTTCCTGCTGACGACGGGTCTTGACGGTGCTGTTGCTGTCTTCGTAGGGCCGGGTCATTTGGAGTCTCCCAATGCGAGTACGGGGAGTACAGGATGGGCGTGGGGGATGACGGTTTGGCGGCGCGGGGATTACAGGATGATGAATCTTGCGAAATTGACGCAAACTCCCTGTGGGAGCTGGTTCGCTGTGGCGAGCAAGCTTGCTTGCGCTGGGGTGCGAAGCGCCCCCAAAAAGCCGGAGACTGCTGCGCAGTCAGCGGGAGCAAGCTCCCTCGCCACAGCAAGCCAGCTCCCACACTTTGACCGAGTATGGCCTGGGCTTAGTCGTCGAGGGCTTTGACGGATTTTGGCGAGAGGCGAAGGCTACGCAAGCTGCGCTTCACGCTCTTGAGGTGGTTAACCAGGCTCGGGCCACGGGCCATGGCCACGCCCATCGCCAACACGTCGATAACCACCAGGTGGGCAATGCGCGAGGTCAGCGGCGTGTAGATTTCGGTGTCTTCATGCACGTCGATCGCCAGGTTCACCGTGGACAACTCGGCCAATGGCGTCTGGCTCGGGCACAGGGTAATCAACGACGCGCCGCTCTCACGCACCAGGTTGGCGGTGATCAGCAGGTCTTTGGAACGACCTGATTGGGAAATGCAGATGGCCACGTCAGTAGGCTTCAAGGTCACCGCCGACATCGCCTGCATGTGCGGGTCGCTGTAGGCCGCGGCGGTCAGCAGCAGGCGGAAGAACTTGTGCTGGGCATCGGCCGCCACCGCGCCGGACGCACCGAAGCCGTAGAACTCGACGCGCTGGGCCTGGGACATTGCGGTCACGGCCTTTTGCAGCTCCACCGGGTCGAGCTTCTCACGCACTTCCATCAAGGTGTGCAAGGTGGTGTCGAAGATTTTCAGGCTGTAGTCGGCGACGGAGTCGTCTTCATGGATTGCAAACTGGCCGAAGCTCGCACCGGCAGCCAGGCTTTGCGCCAGCTTGAGCTTGAGGTCCTGAAAGCCGGAGCAACCAATGGCGCGGCAGAAGCGCACGATGGTCGGCTCGCTGATGCCCACGCTGTGGGCCAAGTCGGCCATGGAACTGTGCATCACGGCCGCAGGGTCAAGCAGCACATGATCGGCAACCTTGAGTTCCGATTTGCGTAACAGGTGGCGCGACTGGGCGATATGTTGCAACAGGTTCAAAGGGCAGGACTCTTGTTATTGGCAGGCGCCAGGGATGTAGCAAGCTTGTAGTTATACTACAAGAATTGTCGTTTTGCCCGTTAGATGCATCACTAAATCGCCCTGCTCCCCTCTGATTCAGCGGGCAGCCGCTATGTAGCCATAAACGCGGCCTACGCTGCGTTAAGAAAAATCTGAGTTTTTGCGTAACAAATCCGCCAGCCCTTCGGCCCTCATGGGCGGGCTGATCAGGTAACCCTGTACCTCGTCACACTGCTCACCGCGCAGGAAATCCAGCTGCTGCTGATCCTCCACTCCTTCGGCCACTACCTTGAGCGCCAACCCGTGGGCCATGGCGATGATCGCACGGGTGATGGCCGCATCCTCGCGCCCCTGGCCAAGCCCCCGGATAAAGGCCTGATCGATTTTTACGTAGTCCACCGGGATACGCTTGAGGTAGCTGAGGGACGAATAACCGGTGCCAAAGTCGTCGATGGCCAGCTTCACCCCCAGGTCGCGCAATTGCTGGAAGGTGGCGATGATGTGTTCAACGCTGTCGAGCAACTGGCTTTCGGTCAGTTCCAGCTCCAGGTACTGCGGGTCCAGTGCGGTTTCCTCCAGCACTTGGCGCACCAGGCTGACCAGCTTGCCCTGGCGCAGCTGATGCACCGACAGGTTGACCGACACGCGAATCGGCGCCAGCCCCTGACGCTGCCATTCGCAGGCCTGCCAGCAGGCCTGGCGCAGCACAAATTCGCCCAACGGCACGATCAAGCCGGTTTCTTCCGCCAAACCGATAAAGTCACTCGGCGGCACCATGCCCCATTGCGGATGCTCCCAGCGGACCAACGCCTCGGCAGCCTTCAGCTTGCCAGTGACCAGGCACAGCTTGGGTTGGTAAAACACCGTGAGCTGACGCTCGTCGATGGCTTTGCGCAGGTGGTTTTCCAGCTGCAAACGCTCCAGGGTGCTGGCTTGCAGGCTGTCGGTGAAGAACTGGAAATTGTTCCCGCCCAAATGCTTGGCGTGCTGCATCGCCATATTCGCCTGGCTGACCAGTGCAGAAATTTCCCGTGCGTTATCAGGCAACAGGCTGACGCCCATAGAGGCGCTTACCACCAGCTCATGCCCCTCCACGTTCACCGGCACGCGCAGCTTCGCCAGCAACCGGGTCGCCACCCGCGCCAGGCTGGATAAGTTGCCATAGGCGTCAAACAGTACGGCGAACTCATCACCGGACAGGCGCGCAATGGTGTCGGCCTCCGGCAGCGCGTTGATCAAGCGCCGCGCCATTTTCTGCAGCAGTTGGTCGGCCACTTCATGGCCCAGGCTGTCATTGAGCAATTTGAAGCGGTCGAGGTTGATATGCAGCAGCGCGAGGCTGCGACCGCCTTGGCGCACCCGCTGGTGAGCTTCGCGCAGCCGTTCGCGAAACAGCGAGCGGTTGGCCAGGCCGGTCAACTCGTCGTAGTGGGTGAGGTAGCGCATGCGCTCTTCCGACTCGCGCCGGGCGGACAGATCGGCGAAGAATCCTACGATATGACTGACGTTCCCCCGTACATCACGCACCACATTCAGCTGTAGCCATTGCGGGTACAGTTCGCCGTTCTTGCGCGTCTCCACCAATTCGCCCTGCCAGGTGCCGTGGCTGAGCAATGCCTGGCGGATCAGCGGGAAGTGGCGCCGCGCATCGCGACTGCTGGGCAGTTCCACGACGTTGCGGCCAAGCATGTCGTCGATGTCGAAACCGGTGACGCGGCTGAACGCCTGGTTCACGGCGATCAGCGCGTAGTTCGGGTCGAGGATCACAATGCCTTCGCTGGCCGCCTCGAACACCGTCGAAGCCAGGCGTTGCTGCTCCTCCACCGCCTTGCCGGCGCTGATGTCGCGGCGCGTGCCCAGCATACGGATGACGCGGCCACTGGGCGTGCGCTCCACGGCGCGCCCGCGGTCTTCGATCCACACCCAATGCCCATCGCCATGACGTATCCGGTACTCCACCTGATAGTCCTCGCTGCGGCCTTTGAGATGCTCTACCAGCGCGTGTTTGAGCAGTGGCAGATCGTCGGGGTGCAGGCGCGGTTTGAGGTGGCTGAGCATCGCCGTGACGTATTCGGGCTCCAGGCCAAACAACTCCTTGAGTTGCGTGTGGTGGACCTCGTCGGTTTGCAGGTTCCAGTCCCACAGGCCCAGTTCACTGGCTTGCAGGGCCATGGCCAGGCGCGCTTCGCTTTTACTCAAGGCGAGGCTGGCAGCATCCAATTGCTGGCTGCGTTGCGCCACACGATCTTGCAGACCGACCTGGGCTTCACGCAAGTTCTGCTCCACCTCGCGGCGCTGCTCGACTTCGCGCACCAGGTCCTGGTTCAACTGCTCACTGCGTTGCTGCGCCTGCTGTAAATGCTCGATCAGGGCCTGGTTCTGGAAACGGCGCAACAACCCGCGCTGGATCAGGCGGTTGACCTGCCACGCGACCAGGCTCAGGGACGCCAGCAGGATCAGCCCGAGGACGCCCCAGCCTTTTTGCTGCGGTGTGCCATTCCAGAACAGGTAGACGATGGCCGGCACCAGGCACGGCAAGGCAAACGACAGGTAAGCCCAAAAGCTCACGGCATAGGCCACGCTGGCCGACAAGGTGGCGGCGCCGATCAGGCCAAACACCCAGGCCTGATGCATGAAGCTGTCCGTGGGCACCAGGGCAATGGCCGCAACGGAGAGGGTCAGGCCACTGACCGCCGAGCCGAGCATGAACATACGGCGCCACACGGGCTGGGCCTGCCGGCTGGGCATGGCCGAATCAAAGGCTGCCACTTGAATCACGCGCATCGCCACCAGGGCAAGCAGCCAGAGCAGCCAGACGCTGTCCAGCAGGTACTGATTGGGGTTCCACAGCAACCAGGCGCAGACCAGGCCGTTGACCAGCATCAGCAGCGTCGGCAGCAACGAACCTTGATACAGCAGGCGCGTGCGCTCAACCGCGATTTCGGTTGCATAGTGTTTACGGATGACCTGTGCCGGGGCCGGCGAGGGGCCAAACAGGTCGGTGCTAAGGGTCATAGGCGGTGTTCTTATAATGGTGAGCCCGAAACGTCGACGGAGCATACACAAGCAAGCGCCTGGGCCAAACTGCTACAAGTCATAAAAAACCTGCTGCGATAGGCCGCAAACCTTTGGCCCAGACCGCTTGAGCAAGACACTGCATGGGCTGCGGCCGATGACCAACCGGTCATCCCCCCCGTCAGAATGTTCGCCGCGTCGGTAGCGTGCAGGCGTTTTGCATCGACCATCCGGCATTGGGATTTGCCCAGGCCCCCCAAGGCCCATAGAATGCGTCGATGCGCGATGATCTCTCTCTTTTGCTGAACTCCCTCAACGATGCCCAACGCCAGGCCGTAGCGGCCCCCGTTGGCCGTCAGTTGGTCCTGGCCGGTGCTGGCTCCGGTAAAACCCGAGTGCTGGTGCACCGTATCGCCTGGTTGATCCAGGTCGAAAACGCGTCCCCGCATTCCATCCTGTCGGTGACCTTCACCAACAAGGCCGCTGCCGAGATGCGTCATCGCATCGAGCAGTTGATGGGCATCAGCCCGGCCGGCATGTGGGTGGGCACCTTCCACGGCCTGGCGCACCGCCTGTTGCGGGCGCATTGGCAGGAAGCCGGCCTGAGCCAGACCTTCCAGATTCTCGACAGCGACGACCAGCAACGCCTGGTCAAGCGCGTGATCCGCGAACTGGGCCTGGACGAACAACGCTGGCCGGCGCGCCAGGCGCAGTGGTTCATCAACGGTCAGAAAGACGAGGGCCTGCGCCCGCAACATATCCAGGCCAGCGGCGACCTGTTCCTGGCCACCATGCGCAGCATTTATGAGGCCTATGAAGCGGCCTGCGTGCGCGCCGGCGTCATCGACTTCTCCGAACTGCTGCTGCGTGCCCTCGACCTCTGGCGCGACAACCCCGGTTTGCTGGCCCATTACCAGAAACGCTTCCGCCATATCCTGGTGGACGAGTTTCAGGACACCAACGCCGTGCAGTACGCATGGTTGCGTCTGCTGGCCAAGGGCGGTGACAGCCTGATGGTGGTGGGCGATGAC
Organism: Pseudomonas sp. NBRC 111138; assembly: GCF_001320835.1. Lineage (NCBI taxonomy): Bacteria > Pseudomonadati > Pseudomonadota > Gammaproteobacteria > Pseudomonadales > Pseudomonadaceae > Pseudomonas > Pseudomonas sp. NBRC 111138. The sequence goes on from NZ_BCBO01000002.1 coordinate 53,958, forward strand.
GACCAGTCGATCTACGGCTGGCGCGGCGCGAAAATCGAGAACATCTACCAGTATTCCGAAGACTTCCCGGACGCGGTGACCATCCGCCTGGAGCAGAATTACCGCTCCACCGCCGGGATCCTCAAGGCGGCCAACGCCTTGATCGCCAACAACACCGGGCGCCTGGGCAAAGAGCTGTGGACCGACGGCGGCGAAGGCGAAGCGATCAACCTGTACGCGGCGTTCAATGAGCACGATGAAGCGCGCTACGTGGTCGAAACCATTGAAAGCGCACTGAAAACCGGCCTGGCCCGCAGCGATATCGCGATTCTGTACCGTTCCAACGCCCAATCACGGGTGCTGGAAGAGGCCTTGCTGCGCGAGCGCATCCCGTACCGCATCTATGGCGGCCAGCGCTTCTTCGAGCGCGCCGAAATCAAGAACGCCATGGCCTACCTGCGTTTGCTTGAAGGCCGTGGTAACGATGCAGCGCTGGAGCGGGTGATCAACATCCCGGCGCGTGGCATTGGCGAGAAAACCGTCGAAGCGATCCGCGACCATGCGCGCCATGCCGATGTGTCGATGTGGGAAGCCATGCGCTTGCTGATCGCCAACAAAGGCCTGACTGGCCGTGCTGCGGGGGCGTTGGGAGTGTTTGTCGAGCTGATCGAGAACCTGGCCGCCAAGTGCGCAGAGATGCCGCTGCACCTGATGACTCAGACCGTGATCGAGCAGTCCGGGCTGATCGCCTATCACGAAGCGGAAAAAGGCGAGAAAGGCCAGGCCCGGGTAGAAAACCTTGAGGAACTGGTCAGCGCCGCCCGCGCGTTCGAAAACACCGAGGACGACGAAGAGCTGACGCCGCTCGCCGCTTTCCTGGGCCACGCCTCGCTGGAAGCCGGCGATACCCAGGCCGACGAGCATGAAGACAGCATCCAGCTGATGACCTTGCACAGCGCCAAAGGCCTGGAATTCCCTTATGTGTTCCTGGTGGGCATGGAAGAAGGCCTGTTCCCTCACAAGATGAGCCTGGAAGAGCCCGGCCGCCTTGAAGAAGAACGCCGCCTGGCCTACGTGGGCATCACCCGGGCGATGCAGAACCTGGTGATGACCTACGCCGAGACCCGACGCCTGTATGGCAGCGAAACCTACAACAAGGTGTCGCGCTTCGTACGTGAGGTGCCGAAGGGGCTGATCCAGGAAGTACGCTTGTCCAACAGCGTCAGCCGCCCGTTCGGCGGTGGCCAGCAACAGAACTCCAGCAGCATGTTTGCCGGTTCCGAAATACCGGAAACCCCGTTCAGCCTGGGCCAGCAGGTCAAGCATGCGATCTTCGGCGAAGGCGTGATCCTCAACTTCGAAGGCGCAGGCGCCCAGGCGCGGGTGCAGGTGAACTTCGCCGAGGGCAGCAAGTGGCTGATGATGGGTTACGCCAAGCTCGAAGCGGTCTGAGCTGATCACCTGTGGCCATAGATTGCTTCCGCTGGCGTGCGCAGCGCGCCCGTTTTTTGGGGCTGCTGCGCAGCCCAGCGGGAGCAATCTCTGGCCACAATAAGCCCACCATCATGAAACACTGCGTAACATGAAGATTATTGGCCCAGCCTTGTTTTAGAGGCGTGCGGGCCAATATCTGTAATTGGTCCTACAGACCCTTCGGATTTGGTCTTACGCAAAAGCCCGAAACATTATGCCGCTAGCCACTGCCACGACACCTGTGCAACATGGCGCGCGTGCAATCCACAAATGGGAATTCCCTATATGAAACGTTTTCTTAGCATCGCCATGGCGTTGTGCATCGGCCTGACGATGAGCCTCGACGCCAACGCCAAACGCTTCGGTGGCGGCAAAAGCTCGGGCGCGGCACCGACTCACCAGACCAGCCAAATGGCTCCATCCGCCGGTGCCGGCGGTGCTGCGGCTACTGCAGGCGCAGCCGGTGCCGCTGGCGCTGCTGCCAAGGCCGGCGGTGCTTCGCGTTGGCTGGGCCCACTGGCCGGCATCGCCGCCGGTGGCCTGCTTGCGTCCATGTTCATGGGCGACGGCTTCCAGGGCATGCAGATCTTCGACATCCTGATCATGGGCGTCATCGCCTTTTTGGTCTTCCGCTTTATCGCCGCCCGTCGCCGCAAGCAGCAGGAGCACCTGGCTCCAGCCGGCGCGCCGATGCAGCGTGAAGCGTTCGAACAGAAGCCTGCCATGGGTTCGATCTTCGGTGGTTCGGCAGCCCCTGCCGCCCGTCCGGTGATCAACGCACCGGCCTGGTTCAACGAAGAGCGTTTCGTCGAAGCGGCCCGCAGCCACTTCCAGTCCCTGCAACAGCACTGGGACGCCAACGAAATGGACAAGATCTCCGAGTTCGTGACCCCGCAGCTGCTGGAGTTCCTCAAGCGCGAACGTGCCGAGATCGGTGACGCCTTCCAGTCGACCTACATCGACGACCTGCGCGTACAGCTCGATGGCGTGGATGATCGTGCCGACAAGACCATCGCCACCCTGACCTTCAGCGGCGTGTCGAAGTCCTCGCGCTTCGACCAGGGCGAAGTGTTCAGCGAAAGCTGGAATATGGAACGCGCCCAGGGCGACGACCAGCCATGGCTGGTCGCCGGTATCCGCCAGAACGGCTAATACCTGCGCGTTTGAGCAAGCGGTAACAAAAACCCCGGACATGTCCGGGGTTTTCTATTTCACGGTTGCACTTATAGCGAGCTACTGTATAAAACGCCCCTATAAACCGCGCCATCTAGCAAGAGGATCCCGGCCGTGGAAGAAATCATCGAACAACTGCGTGAAGCCAACGAACCGGTCCCGGTTCCTTTGGAGCTGCCTGACGAAGACCTGCTGGTGGAAATCGAGGAACAACTGTTCATCGACATCCCCTTTGTCTTCCGTGAATTCCTGCTGACCGTCAGTGACGTGGTCTACGGCAGCCTGGAGCCGGTGACCGTCACCGACCCACAGTCCCACACTTACCTGCCAGACGTTGCCGCCAACGCCTGGGATGCCGGTGTTGATCGCAGCCTGATCCCTATCTGCCAGGACGGCGACGACTACTATTGCGTCGAAGAAGACGGCACCGTCGTGCTGTGGTCCGGTGAGGAAGAACTGGTTACTGAAGAAACCTGGGAATCGGTGTGGCACTGGGCACGGGACGTCTGGCTGGAAAGCTGAGTCCCCTGACCTCTGGCAACCGGCTTTTGTGGCGAGGGAGCTTGCTCCCGCTGGGCGGCAAAGCAGCCCCCGCCAACGCCAGTCAGTGTTCCGTATCCTTGTGGTTATCCAGCGTCTCCAGCAACGCAACCTGCATCCGCGTATGCACACGGATAAACCAGCGCCAGAGCACTGCAGCCACCGCCGCCGTGACCACGGCAATCAACACCAGCAACTTGTTGGTCGGCAGAATACTGGCCGACAAGGCTGCCAATAGCAGGAAGATCACCAGCAGCGACAAGAGGGGGATCAGCTCCGCAATCACCCTTCGCACACGTTGGGTATGCCTCCCGGCCATTTCTGGTTTCACGCTCATCTCCGCCAGCAGCATCGACAGCGCCTTGAGCTTGCGATACGCCGCAATCAGAAACGGCAACGACACCAGCAGCGCCCCGCCCCAGATCAACGCCTTCTGCCAACTCTGATCGCTGACCCAGCCCTCGAGATACCCACCGATGCGCTCCGCGAAAAAGCTGCCGGCAAAGAAGATCGCGGTCACCAACGCCAGGTTTACCCCGACCTGCAGGATGATCTTGCGGATCATCGCGGCCAACATCGCCCCCTCGCCCTGTGGCTGAATGCTGCGCAACCATTCGCCATACATGCCGAACACTCGGCTCATACGCTTGGGCATTACCGTCGCGATCTTCAATGACAGCGGGTCCGCGCCACGAATCAGGTAGGGCGTGAGCAGCGTGGTGATCGCCGAAACGGCCACCGCCACTGGGTACAGAAAGTCGCTGGTGACCTGCAGGGTCATCCCCAGCGCTGCGATGATGAAAGAAAACTCGCCAATTTGTGACAGCCCCATACCCACCCGCAGCGAGGTGCGACCATCGTTGCCGGCGATAAACGCGCCCAGCCCGCAAGACAGCATCTTGCCCAACACCACGGCCACGGTGATCACCGCAATGGGCCAGGCGTATTGCAGCAGGATCTGCGGGTCGATCATCAAGCCAATCGCCACGAAGAAAATTGCGCTGAACATATCGCGAACGGGTTCGATCAGGCGTTCGATCTTAATCAACTGCCGGGATTCAGCCATGATCGCGCCGATCAAAAAGGCCCCGAGCACCATGCTGTATTCCAACTTCACCACCAGCAGGCAGAAACCAAAGCACAGCCCCAATACCGTGATCAGCAGCATCTCGTTGCTTTCAAACTTGGCCACATAAGCCAGCAGGCGCGGCACCAGCAAAATACCAATCACCAGCGCAACGATCATGAACAGCGAGAGCTTGCCGACAGTGGAGAACACCTCGCCGGAGCTGACCGTGCCACTCACGGCGATGCTCGACAGCAAGGCAATGATGCCGATACCCAGGATGTCCTCCACAATCAGCACACCGAAAATCAGCTGGGCGAACCGCTGGTCTTTCATCTTCAGGTCGTTGAGAGCCTTGACGATAATGGTGGTCGAGGAGATTGCCAGGATCGCTCCGAGGAACAGCGAGTCCATGGTGCTCCAGTCGAACCAGCGGCCGATCTCGTAGCCGATCCAGATCATCAGTACGATTTCCAGGAACGCCGCGATAAACGCCGTGGCCCCGACTTTGAATAGCTTGCGCAGGCTGAATTCCAGGCCCAGGCAGAACATCAGGAAGATGACCCCCAGCTCCGCCAGGGTCTTGATCGTGTCTTCATCGTGGATCAGGCCAAACGGCGGAGTGTGGGGGCCGATAATGAAGCCGGCGACGATGTAGCCCAACACCACCGGCTGCTTGAAGCGGTGAAACAGGATGGTGACCACCCCTGCCACCAGCATGATCACGGCCAAGTCCTGGATAAAGCTGATGGCGTGCATGGCGAGGGGCTCCTTGAGGGTGCCGGCGCTTTTCCCACTTCCGGCCTCGCCTTTGAAGGGTCGGAAAAGTCTGCCTTGATCGTAAGAAAAGCCCTGAGAAGGGCTTTTGAAGGGTAACACCGCGACTTCTGCTGGAAAGCCGGTGCAATATATGGAAACAGATCGCTGCGCGCGTGACGGCGAGCCGCCTGACGGCGTCCCGTTAGGGATGGCGCTGCAAAGACTTTGAGTACCCGCAGAGGTGCCTCCCCCCCACCAATGCCTACAACCCGTGAGTGTGCTATGGAACCCGGAAACGCCCAGCTGTCGATGACGGTACTGATGACCCCTGACATGGCCAACTTCTCTGGCAATGTGCACGGCGGCACGCTGCTCAAGTACCTCGACGAAGTGGCCTATGCCTGCGCCAGCCGTTATGCCGGTCGTTATGTGGTCACGCTGTCAGTAGATCAGGTGATCTTTCGCGAGCCGATTCATGTCGGTGAGCTGGTGACCTTCCTGGCGTCAGTCAACTACACCGGCAATACGTCGATGGAAGTGGGCATCAAGGTGGTGACCGAGAATATCCGTGAACGCTCGGTGCGCCATACCAACAGCTGCTTCTTCACCATGGTGGCCGTGGACGACCAGCGCAAACCTGCCGCCGTACCGCCGTTGCAGCCGCAGAACAGCGAAGACAAGCGCCGCTTTGTGCAGGCTCAGCAGCGTCGGCAGATTCGTCAGGAACTGGAAAAGCGCTACCGGGAGATCAAAGCCGACGCGCCGTAAACTCCAAGCGGCGACTCAACTCAAAAACGTGTGGGAGCGGGCTTGCCCGCGATAGCAGTGGTTCAGTCGACATCGCTTTGACCGAGACTCCGCCATCGCGGGCAAGCCCGCTCCCACATTGGGTTCTGTGTCATTACAGGCTGATCGGTGTGGCTTCGAAGCGCACACGAGGGTGGGCAATACGGTCCTGGGCCCGCACCAGTTCCAGTTCATAACTGCCGCAAGCCTGGGTTTCCAGCAGCACTTCATGCACGGCTGCGGCGGTGAATTCAAAGGCAGCCACCAGGCTATCACCCAACAGCACCCGCGCCAGAAACAGGCCCGACGTCAGGTCGCCCACGCCCACTGGCTGGCGCGGAAACGCCAGCAGGGGCCGGCGCAAGTGCCAACTGCCCTCAGCTGTCACCAGCAGCATTTCAAAACCTTCTGGCAGTTTGCCTGGGTAATCCAGGTGCTTGACCAACACCGCCTTGGGCCCGCGCGCCAGCAAGGCCTTGGCCATCGCCAGGCAATCGAACAGCGATTGCGGCTTGCGCCCGGCAAAACTGTCCAGCTCCAGTTGGTTGGGGCACAGGAAGTCCGCCATGGCGGCGGCTTCATCCAAAAGGAAATCGCTGACCTCCTGCGGCACGATGCAACCCTTTTCCGGGTGGCCCATCACCGGGTCGCACAGGTACAGCGCCTTGGGGTTGATCGCCTTGATGCGCGCCACACCGCTGAGGATGGCGCGGCCCTGGTCGGCACTGCCCAGGTAACCGGACAGCACCGCATCACAGTTGCCCAGCTCGCCAATCGCGGCAATACCCTCCACCAGCGCAGGAATTTGCTGCGGCGCCAACACTTCGCCCGCCCACTGTCCATACTGTGTGTGGTTGGAGAACTGCACCGTGTTGAGCGGCCACACGTTCACCCCGACCCGCTGCATGGGGAACACGGCGGCGCTGTTTCCGGCGTGGCCGAAGACCACATGAGACTGGATCGCAAGCAGGTGAGGTGTACGTTTCATGCGGGAGATTTCCGTAAAACCGTTGAATTTCTGGCCGAGCAGTATGCGACTAAACGCAGCCTGTACGACAGACCGGCGACACAGTTAAGCTGCGCTCACTTTGTTGGAGTTCATGGAATGCTGACCCTGGGAAACATCTTCGTTTTGATGCTGCTGGCCACCGGCGCCGCCTGGGTTTGGCATAACCACGGCCTGCGTGAACGGGCGCTGGCGCGGGTCAAGCAGCATTGCGCCAAGCTCGATATCGAGCTGCTTGACGGTGCCGTGGCGCTCAAGCGCATCGGTTTCGTCAAGGATGCCAATGGCCGCCGACGCCTGGCGCGTATCTATAATTTCGAGTTCACGGTGACCGGCGAAACTCGGCATGCCGGGGTCATCACCCAATTCGGCGCCCACAGCGCGCAGATCGAACTGGCGCCCTACCCGTTCGAAACCAAGGAGCCGCTGCCCAGCGCCGAGATCATCGAATTGAGCCAGTGGCGCCAGGACCACGCCAGCAAGAAACATCAGTAACGGCAGGCTGCCAGGGCGCTTTGCAATGCGGCCACGTTCTGTGGTGCGCTGAAGATCAACTCAACACGTGAATCGCGCCGCCAAGCGCTGGGTTGCCAGTGCAGTGGGCTGTTATCCACAGCGTTGGCAGACACCCAACCCTCAACGCTGTGGATAACCAATTTGGCACGGCGCCAGTCGATACTCGATAGCCACTGATGCAGACGGCTGACATCGAATCGCTGGCTTGGGTGCCAGCGCCAGCCGATGCTCCAGCCGCCCTCCTGGCTCTGACTCAGACAGATCGGCAGCCCCGGGTCGCTCCAGATCGCCGGCATTTGCCACACCGCTTCAGGCACGCCGAGATTATCCACCGCTACTTGGGCCTGCGCTTTCAAACCGGGCAACCGGTCGAGTGGCAGTTGCGCCTGGCGTGTCCAATGGAGCGGGCAATCGGGTAATTGCGCTTCAATCGCCTGACGTTGCACCGCAGTCAGCGTCTCGTCCTTGTTCAACACCAGCAGACCGGCACTGGCTAACGCCTCCTGTTGTGCCTGCGGCAACGGCCTGCCCGCCGCCAACGCCTGGGCATCGAGTACCAGCACGCAAGGCTGCACGGCCAGCACGTCTTGCCATGGTGCGTGCCGCAGTTGCTTGAGCAATTGCGCCGGATGGCCCAAGCCTGAGGGCTCGATAAACAACCGGTCCGGCTTAGCCTTACGCAACAAGCGGCCCAGCCCTACCTGGAACGGTGCACCGTTCACACAGCACAAACAGCCGCCAGCCACCTCGCCCAAGGCGATGCCGTCATCGTCTTGTGTGAGTAGGGCTGCGTCCAGGCCGATCTGGCCGAACTCGTTGATCAGCACCGCCCAGCGCTCGTTGGCCGGGCGCTGGGCAAGCAGGTGCTTGATCAGGCTGGTCTTGCCGGCGCCCAAGGGCCCTGCAATCACATGGGTAGGAATGTTCTGCAACATGAGAGGCATCGTTCAGGCCGTGTAGAGCGTTTGATCCTACGCGGTTATGCCAGCCAATCCAGCGTCAGGATCAACCGTCGCTCATCGGCCTTGAGCGCTGGCGAGCGGTGGATCAGCCCATGTCCTTCATTGCCGTGCCATTTGGTGCCTTTAAGCAGCGCCACTTCACCGCAATGGATCTGCTCGATGCGCTCAGTGGGCTCGGCATCCGCCTGGCTCAATCTGCGCCGGTCCATAACGCCTTCGCGCAACCATTGGCTTCCGATACCGGCGTAGGTGGTGATCAGCCGAACCGGCACGTGATCGACGTGAAAACGCGGGCACATGGCCTTGTCCAACAGCCGTAAGCGTACGCCGATGCGCTTGGCGCCCAGCAGGCAGGCGAATGCACTGACCAGCCACGACACATCGGCGATAAACCCATCGTAGCCTTCAAGATCGCGACAGCTGGACGCCAAACCTTGCAAGTTCGGCACGGAGTCTTCGCTAGCCAACTCGACCACCAAGGACTCGGCCAACGGTTCATTGAGCGCCACCAGCAAAGCGCCAAACTCGGCGATGTGCAGGGGCAGCTGGCGCTGCCAGATGGCCAGGTTGACGCCGTCATTGAGGATATCGGACAGCGCCAGCGGCGTTTCCCCATGTATCTGGCGGATGACGGGGCGCAGGGGAATGACTGGGGCCAGCATCAGGCGACCTGCTCGTACCAAGGGCCAAACGGGTCAGGCAGCTGGCGCCAACCTTCGATACCCAGGGCCATTTCTTCATCGTTGAGCAAGCAGGCGTCCAACTCGGTACGCATCTGGGCAAAGTCGATGTTTTGCCCGATAAACACCAATTCCTGACGGCAGTCACCCGTGCTCAACTGCCAGTTAGCCATGATCGCCGCCACGCTTTCTTCGTCCTGAGGCCACTGGCTTTTCGGCACAAAGCGCCACCAACGCCCGGCAAACCCATGGCGCATCAACCCGCCCGCCTGGGACCAACTGCCCGCATCCTGATGTTTGCTGGCCAACCAGAAGAAACCCTTGGAGCGCAACAGCTTGCCGTTGACCCAGGGGCGGTCGATAAAGTCGAAAAACCGCTGTGGATGGAACGGCCGGCGCGCACGGTAAGCCGTGGACGCTATGCCGTATTCTTCGGTTTCCGGCACATGCTCACCGCGCAATTCCTGCAACCAGCCCGGGGCCTGGGCGGCGCGTTCGAAGTCGAAACGGCCAGTGTTGAGGATTTTGTTCAGCGGCACTTCGCCCATAACCATCGGGATGATTTCCGCCTGGGCGTTGAGGCGCTCGAGGATGGCCATCAGTTCTTCGCGCTCACGGCTGCTGATCAGGTCAATCTTGCTGATCAGGATGACGTCGGCGAATTCGATCTGTTCGATCAACAGGTCGGTGATGGAACGTTCATCCTCCTCACCGAGGGTTTCGCCCCGTGAAGCCAGGCTTTCGGCGGCCTGGTAGTCGAGCAGGAAATTCATACCGTCGACCACAGTGACCATCGTGTCCAGGCGTGCAATGTCGGCCAGGCTTTGCTCGTTTTCATCGCGAAAAGTGAAGGTTTCGGCCACGGGCAAAGGTTCGGAAATACCGGTGGATTCGATCAGCAGGTAATCGAAACGACCTTCTTTGGCGAGTTTTCCCACCTCTTCAAGTAAGTCTTCACGCAAGGTGCAGCAGATGCAGCCATTGCTCATCTCCACCAGCTTTTCTTCCGAACGATTGAGCGTGACATCACGCTGCACCTCGCTGCCGTCGATGTTGATTTCGCTCATGTCGTTGACGATCACCGCCACCCGCAGGTTGTCGCGGTTGCGCAGGACATAGTTGAGCAGAGTGCTTTTACCGGCACCGAGAAAGCCGGACAACACGGTCACAGGGAGACGATTGGGCATCAGGTATTCCTCATCAAGGTTGGCCGGTCAAACTGCCCGTCTATGGCGTTCGCGCAGCTCTTCACGTTCTTTGGCTTCGATACATAAGGTGGCGGTGGGACGCAGCAGCAGGCGTTGCAGGCCGATGGGTTCGCCGGTTTCACGGCACCAGCCGTATTCGCCACGAGCCAGCAGCTCCAAGGCGTCGTCGATCTTGTCCAATAGCTTCTTTTCACGCTCCAGCAGGCGCAGTTGCCATTGGCGTTGCTCTTCGGCACTGCCGATATCCGCCAGATCGCTGTTGGTTTCCTGCTCGCGTAGCGCCTGGAACTCTGCGTCGATACGGGCTTGCAGGTCATCGCGCTGAGCCAGCAGCAGTTCGCGGAAGAAGCGCTGCTGGGCCTCATTCATGTAGTCGGCCGCTGGTTGGGCCAAAAGGTCGTGTTCGGTCATGGAAGCGGTTCGCGGGTCGGGCTGTGCATTTATGTTATAGTATAACAATACAAATAAGCCAATCCCTCTTGCTCGCCGCGACGAAGGGCGCAATGCTGGGTCACCTGCCTATGTTGAGAACCTCGATGAAATACCTGCTATGCGCGCTGCTATTGGCAGTCGCCGGGCCTGCCTGCGCCCAGGCACCCAGCCTGTTGGCCAACTGCACACGCAGCGCCAACCTGCTCGCTTGTGTGGACCCGTCGGGCAATGCCTATAGCGTGGCAACCGTCGGCAGCACTACGTATCTGCGCGGTTTCGAAGTGATCGGCAAACGCTATTGGGCGCAGACCAACAGCCGTTATGGGCAACTGACGTTTTTTACCGGGTTGGCATCGGATGGCGAGGCGTGGGTCGGCTACACGCGGCGCGTGGGCTGGACCACCATCAACCGGTTTTCCAGCTCAGGGGGCGCCAGCGCCAAGTTCACTTGCAGCCGAATGACCGGCTGTTAGACCTGGCTGTTTTTCTGCGCCTGCACCCAGGCCATGTAGCTGTTCATGGGTGGGTTCTTCTGGAAGTAACGCTTGAGTCCTTCGAAAAGGCCATCCGCCACCGCCTGTTGATGGCGCGCCGTCACCAGCCGCTGGGCATCCCGAGGGTTGGAAATGAAACCCGTCTCCACCAGGATCGAAGGCACGTCCGGTGACTTGAGCACGGCGAACCCCGCCTGCTCCACACGTTTCTGATGCAGGCTGGTGATGTTTTGCAGGCTGCCCAATACCGAGCCACCCAGTTGCAGGCTGGAGGCGATGGTCGCATTCATCGACATGTCGAGAATGACCCCGGCCAGCATCGGGTCCTTGTCCTTCAGATTGAGCAAGGTGGTGGCGCCCAGCAAGTCGGCGCCATTTTCGCGCTGGGCCATGAAACGTGCCGTAGCCGAAGTGGCGCCCCCTTCCGACAACGCATACACCGAGGCGCCCGACGCGGTCAGCCGTGGCGCGGCGTCGGCATGCACTGAGATAAACATATCGGCCTTGTGCTGACGGGCGATGTCCACGCGCTTGCGCAGCGGCACGAAGAAGTCGTCGTTGCGCACCAGTTTTACGTCAAAACCCTTTTCGCGCTTCAAGCGTTTAGCCAACAACTGGGCAATCGACAGCACCACATCTTTTTCGCGCTGGCCCTTGGAGCCAATGGCACCTGGGTCTTTGCCGCCATGGCCGGGGTCGACCACCACGATGATGTCGCGCTTGGGATGCGCCTTATCTACCGGAGTTACCAAGGGTGCCGTCTCAGCGGCGATTTGACGGGGCACACGGGTCGCGTTGGTCAGGTCCAACACCAGGCGATGGCCTTGGCCATCCTGGGGCGGCAGCACGAAGCTGTTGAGCTGCATGGGCTCGATCAGGTCCAGCACGATGCGCGTATCGCTCTTGCCGAAATGCCCGGAACGGATCGAGGTAATCCCACTATTCTCCAACGCCAATTGGGAAAAGTCGCCGCTGAGCCCGGCGCCACTCAAGTCGATGATCAAGCGGTCCGGTGAGGTCAGGGAAAAGGTCTTGTATTGCACCGGGCCGCTGAGGTCGAACACCAGGCGCAGCTTGTCCTCCGAGCGCCACAGGCGTGCATTGCGAATCTGCGTGGCGTAAGCCCCCAAAGGCAAGGCGAACAAGGGGCTGACCAGCAGCAGGTTGAGGAGCTGACGTCGGTGCATGGCATATACCGCAGATAAAGGAGTGTCCCTACTCGATATGACTGAACAAAGGCTGGAGCAGAAAATTCATCGTAGCTCGTATTGTTATACTATAACATGTCGAATTATTTCCAACGATGGACCTGCTTATGAACGCGCTGACTCTGCCGGATATCGCCGCGCAGGCTTCACGCCAAGCCTTGCCACTCGACTGGGTGGGGATGTGCGGCATCGCCTTGCCGATCCAGATTGACGGTCAACGCCTGGCCGCCACCGCTGATGCGGGCGTAAGCCTGGACGACGGCACGGCCCGTGGCATTCATATGTCACGCCTGTACCTGGCTCTGGAAATGCTCGATCAACACCCGCTGACACCTGCACTGCTGCGTAATGTACTGCAGCGTTTTCTCGACACACATGAAGGTTTATCTAAGAACGCTTACTTGCGCATCAACACCCAGTTGCTGCTTAAACGACCCGCCCTGGTCAGTCCGCTAGCCGGCTGGAAGAGCTACCCGGTGAGCATCGAAGCGCGTCTGGAAAACCAGATGTTCCACGTGGAACTAAAAATTGACGTTACTTATTCCTCAACCTGCCCTTGCTCCGCCGCCCTCGCCAGGCAGTTGATTCAGCAGCAATTTGCGGATGATTTCGCCAACACTCCGTTGCAGCACGAAGCGCTGCTGGCCTGGCTCGGCAGTGCAAACGGTATCGTTGCCACACCCCATAGCCAACGCAGCAGCGCGCAGTTGCAAGTTCAGTTGCAAGGTACTGACCTGCCGATAATCGACTTGATCAACGCTGCCGAAGCCGCGCTCGGTACCGCCGTACAAACCGCGGTGAAACGCGCAGACGAACAAGCCTTCGCCCTGGCCAACGGGCAGAACCTGATGTTTTGCGAAGACGCCGCTCGCCGCCTGAACCTCGCCTTGAAACGCTCGGATGCCATCAAAGCCTTCCACCTCAAAGTGATCCACGCCGAAAGCCTGCACGCGCACGATGTCGTGGCTGAAAGCCACTGGACGAGAGACTTTGCATGATCACCTGTAACTCTTTGCGCTGGGGTGCCCCTGGGCAACCGCTCACCCCGGCACTGGATTTGACCCTGGAAAAAGGCAGCCTCACCGGCATCATCGGCGCCAATGGCACAGGCAAGAGCAGCCTGCTCAAAGTCATCGCCGGCCTGCAAAAGCCGCTGGCGGGAAAGGTCATTGTGGATGTTCCACGCCGTGGCGGCTTGGCCTTCCTACCCCAGCAGCAACACTTGGACCGCCAGTTCCCTATCAGCCTGCAAGAGCTGGTCGCTGCCGGTTTCTGGGGCACCCAACACACCGCGCAACAACGCAGCCAACGCCTGCACGCGGTACTCGAAGACTGGTGCCTGACTGGCTTGGAACATCGACCGTTGATGGCATTGTCCGGCGGCGAATTGCAGCGCGCCCTGCTGGCACGCATGAGCCTGGCCGACGCATCCGTCCTGCTGCTCGACGAACCTCACGCAGCCCTCGATGAGGACGGTCAGGCGCTGTGCTGGAAACACATCCATGCCTGGCACAACGAAGGCCGCACCCTGGTGATCGTCTGCCATGACCTGGCCGCCGTGCGTCACCACACCCAGCACGTACTGCAGATCAAAAACACCGGCTGCCTATTCGGCCCCAGCAAAGAGCTGATCCGCCCGCAACCGCAGATGCAGGTGGCCTGAATGCACTTCACTGCCCACTTATGGATGCCGTTTCATGAGTTTGTCTTTATGCGCCGCGCACTCATCGGCGGTTTGGTACTGGCTTGCAGCACCGCGCCGCTAGGTGTGTTTTTGATCCTGCGGCGCATGAGCCTGATCGGTGATGCGGTGGCCCACGGCATCCTGCCCGGCGCAGCCCTGGGTTTCTGGTTCGCCGGCCTGAGCCTGCCCGCGCTGACCCTCGGCGGCCTGGGTGCAGGCCTGAGCATGGCCGGCCTGGCCGCGTGGATCACCCGCCGCACCGGGCTGCGCGAAGACGCCAGCCTCGCCGCCATCTACCCCATCTCTTTGGCCGCCGGGGTGCTGATCCTGGGCCTTGCCGGCAAGCGCCTGGACCTGCTGCACCTGCTGTTCGGCTCCGCCCTGGCCGTGGATCAAACCACACTGACCGGCATGCTCTGGGTCTCGGGTTTCAGCCTGATCGCCATGGCGCTGATCTACAAACCGCTGCTGCTGGACACCCTCGACCCGCTGTTCCTGCAAACCGTCAGCCGCCTCGGCCCCCTCGCCCATGGCGTGTTCCTGACCCTGGTGGTGCTGAACCTGGTGATCGGTTTCCAGGCCATCGGCGCGTTGATGGTGGTCGGCTTGATGATGTTGCCGGCCATCGCCTCACGCTTCTGGAGCCGACGCCTTCCAGTGCTGATCGCGGTATCGGCGCTGCTGGGATGCCTGTCGGTGTGGTTGGGCCTGCTGCTGTCGTTCTACTACTCACTGCCCAGCGGCCCGGCGATCGTGCTGGTGGCAGGCGCTGGGTATTTGTTGTCCGTGGTGTTCGGTCCGGTGCACGGCTTGTTGCGCCGCCCGCCTTTGCTCACATCCCAATGAGGTGTTTCCCGATGCGCGCTCTATTCGTGCTGTTCAGTCTGCTGCTGCCGCTTTCGATGGCCCACGCCGCCGACAAACTCCAAGTGGTCACCAGCTTCAGTATTCTCGATGACATCACCCATCAGATCGGTGGCGAGCATATCCAGATCAGCAACATGGTCGGCCCGGATGCCGACGCCCATACCTATGAACCCACGCCGGACGACGCCAAGGCACTGCTCAAGGCCAAGGTCATCATCAAGAACGGCCTCGGTTTCGAGCCGTGGCTGGACCGCCTGGTCACCAGCACCGAAACCAAGGCAACGGTGGTCACCGCCAGCAAAGGCGTGATTTCCCACACCATGGACGAGGATGGCGAAACCATTCCCGACCCGCACGCCTGGCACAACCTGGCCAACGCCGAAATTTATGTGAGCAATATCACCAAAGCGCTGGTAGCCGCCGACCCTGCCAACAAGACCGCCTACCTGAGCAACAGCCAGGCCTACCTCAAGCAAATCCATAGCCTGCTGGACGAGGCCAAGGCCAAGTTCGGCGCCCTGCCACCGGGTAACCGTCGCATCGTCACTTCCCACGACGCTTTCGGTTACCTGGGCCAAGCCTATGGCATCCAGTTCCTCGCACCCCAGGGCTTGTCCACCGAACGTGACCCTTCAGCCGCAGAAGTTGCCGCACTGATCACCCAGATTCGCAAGGACAAGGTCAAAGCCGTGTTCATGGAAAACATCAAAGACTCGCGCCTGCTCAAGCAGATCGCTGACGAAAGCGGCGCACAGATCGGCGGCACGCTGTACTCCGACGCCCTCGCCGCAGAAGGCCCGGCCAGCACCTTTATCGGGCTGTTCGAATACAACCTCAACACCCTGTGCGCCGCACTGAGCCAGCCATGATCCGCAAAAATCCTTCCGGCGACCTGCCGGTGATTGCCGAATCGGCCTACGTCGACAAGACCGCGATCATCTGCGGCAAAGTCATCATCGGTGAGAACGTGTTCGTCGGCCCTTACGCCGTGATCCGCGCCGACGAAGTGGATGCCAGCGGCGCCATGGACCCGATCACCATCGGTGCCAACTCCAACATCCAGGACGGCGTGGTCATCCACTCCAAATCCGGCGCAGCAGTGACCATCGGAGAATTCACCTCCATCGCTCACCGCTCCATCGTCCACGGCCCCTGCACAGTGGGCGACCGCGTGTTTATTGGCTTCAACAGTGTGCTGTTCAATTGCGCCGTGGGCGATGGGTGCGTGGTGCGCCACAACTCGGTGGTCGACGGCCGCGACCTGCCCGCCGCTTTCTACGTGCCCTCCACCACGCGTATCGGCCCCAACACCGACTTGTCGCACTTCCCGCCGGTGAGTGTCAGCGCCTCGGAGTTTTCCGAAGACGTGGCACGCACCAACGTCGACCTGGTGCGCGGCTACAAAGCCCTGCAAAACGAGTTCTGAACCATGAGCCGCCTGCTGATCCGCAACGCCCGCCTGGTCAACGAGGGCCAGGTATTCGACGCCGACGTACTGATCGCCAATGGTCGTATCGAGAAGATTGCCGCCAGCATTCAAGGCGATAACGAACCGGTGGAAATCGATGCCAACGGCCAGTGGCTGCTGCCAGGGATGATCGACGACCAGGTGCATTTTCGCGAACCCGGCGCACCGGAAAAAGGCAGTTTCTACAGCGAATCCCGCGCGGCGGTGGCCGGTGGTATCACCAGCTTCATGGACATGCCCAACACCCACCCGGCCACCCTGAACCTGGAAGCCCTTGCCGATAAAAAGCGCCGTGCCGCACTGCATTCAGTGGCCAACTACGGCTTCCATTTTGGCGTGAGCAACGACAACCTCGACACCGTCGCGGCCCTCGCTCCTCGTGAAGTAGCTGGAGTCAAAGTGTTCATGGGCGCCTCCACCGGCAATATGCTGGTGGACAACCCACGCATTCTGGAGCGCCTATTTGCCGAGGCGCCGACCATCCTGCTCGCTCACTGCGAACACACGCCCAGCATATTGGCCAACGAGCAGCGCCTGCGCGAACGCTTCGGCGAGCATATTCCCGCCGTCGCCCACCAGCTGATCCGTGATGCCGAGGCCTGTTATCGCTCGTCATCGTTTGCCGTGGAATTGGCCAAACGCCATGGCACGCGCCTGCATGTGTTGCACCTGACCACCGCTCGCGAACTCGCGCTGTTCGAAGACAAGCCCCTGGCCGACAAGCACATCACCGCCGAAGTCTGCCTGCACCACCTGCTGTTCGATGACCGCGATTACCACCGCCTCGGCCACCAGATCAAATGCAACCCGGCGATCAAGACCCGCGCCGACCGCGACGCGCTGCGCCTGGCGTTATTGAGTGATCGTCTGGATGTGATTGGCACCGACCATGCGCCGCATACCTGGGCGCAAAAACAGTTGGACTATCGGCAAGCACCCTCGGGCTTGCCCCTGGTGCAGCATGCCCTGCCGGCGTTGCTGGAGTTGGTGGCCGACGGGCATTTACCCCTGACCACTCTGGTAGCCAAGACCAGCCACCGCGTGGCCGACCTGTTTGCCATTGCTGATCGCGGCTACGTGCGCGAGGGCTACTGGGCCGACCTGGTACTGATCAAACCGGAGCCTGCTGGCAAGCCGGTCAACAGCCAGCCTATTCTCGCCCGCTGCGGCTGGACACCCTTTGCAGAACGCAGCTTTCGCCACAGCGTGAGTACCACACTGGTCAGCGGCCACCTGGCCTGGCACAACGGCCAGGTGGTCAACAGTTGCCAGGGCTTGCCCCTGCAGTTCGGGCGTTAGGCGCGGGGTTTGACCGAACCGCAATCGTTGCCCAGCCACTGGGCGTGGCTGTCCAGGCTACCCTTCTGCTGGATCCCGGTGGCATTGAAGGTACCGTTGACGCTGGTGGTGAATTCTTTCTGGCTCTGGAACGTTGCCACCCCAGTGCCCTGGGCTTTCGGGCAACTGAAACGGAATTTCCACTGGTTGCCGCTCTTGTCGGTGACTTCCTGTTTGCAGCCCGATTGAGGGTCGGTCAGGGGGATCGAATCGGAGGCCACCTGAGCCGGGGTCAGGCACACCTGTACGCCTTTACCGGCCATGTTGATGCCTTGCTTTTCGAGCATGGCGCGCTGTTCAGGGGTCATCTGTTGCTTGAGTTGACCGAGGATCAGCGACAAGTCCGGCAGGTCCTGGTTATCGACTTTCATATTGCTGGTGGTCAATTCCCACAAGCCCGGCGCCAGCATCTGCGCCTGCGCCGCCACAGGCAGCGACAAACCAACAACCATGGCCAAACCAAGCAGACGAGCATTCATCGGGTAACTCCTGGGTAATTGTGGGCGTTAGACGTCGCAAAGCAGCCAGTGTTGCATGGCAAATAAAATAGCGACATTCACAGCCGTTCATGGTCTGTTACGCACTGGACTGCCTGGAGTTACGTCGTTCATGGATTTCTTTGGCCCGCACCTGCTCGCCTACGTCATTGCCACGCTGCACTTTCTCGGAACGCTCGCCGCGATCCACGCAGTACTGACCGTGCGCACCGCCCAAGGCTCGATCGCCTGGGCGTTGTCACTGATGTTCATGCCCTACCTGACGCTGATCCCCTACCTGATTTTTGGCCGCAGCACCTTCGACGCGTACATCCAGGCCCGTCGCCAGGCCAACCAGGAAATGCACACGGCCATCACCGAGTTGAACTGGCGCCCGTGGGTAGAGGAAGCGCTCGCAGCGCGCAACTCCAGCGCCTACGCCTCCTTGCGCGCCATGCCCAAGCTGGGCCGCATGCCCTGCCTGGCCAACAACGAAGTGCGCCTGTTGATCAATGGCGATGCCACCTTCGGCGCGATCTTCGAGGCTATTCGTAACGCAAAGACCGCCGTGCTGTTCCAGTTTTTCATCATTCACGATGATGAACTGGGCCGCCAATTGCAGGCCCTGTTGAAGGAAAAAGCCGCTCAGGGCGTGGCCATTTACGTCCTGTACGACCGCATCGGCAGCCACGCCCTGCCCCATCGTTATGTGCAAGCGCTGCGTGACGCAGGCGTGCAGGTCAAGGCATTCGCCACCCGCAGTGGCTGGCTCAATCGCTTCCAGGTCAACTTCCGTAACCATCGCAAGATCGTCGTGGTGGACGGCATCACCGGTTTTGTCGGCGGGCATAACGTAGGCGATGAATACCTGGGTAAAAAACCGCCCCTGGCGCCATGGCGCGATACCCATGTGCAGGTCACAGGCCCGGTGGTGGCTTGCCTGCAGGAGTCGTTTGCCGAGGACTGGTTCTGGGCCGCACGGGAACTGCCGCCGCTGATCCTGCCGGATGCCTACCCGGAAGACGGCGTGCTCTGCCAGTTGCTCGCCAGTGGGCCAGCGGACCCTTATGAAACCTGCTCGCTGTTTTTCGTCGAGGCCATCCATGCGGCGACCGAGCGCGTGTGGATCACCAGCCCCTACTTCATCCCCGACGAGGCGGTGTTTGCCGCCCTGCGCCTGGCGGTATTGCGCGGAGTCGATGTGCGCCTGCTGCTGCCGTCACGGCCCGACCACCGCATCGTATATGCCGCATCCAGCCTATACGCCAACGAAGCGGTGCGAGCGGGCGTGCGGGTGTTTCGCTACACGCCGGGCTTTTTGCATCAAAAGGTGGTGTTGGTGGACAGCGAAATCAGCGCAATTGGCAGTGCCAACATGGACAACCGTTCGTTCCGGCTAAATTTTGAAGTGATGCTGCTGACGGTGGATGAAGCCTTCGCCAGCCAGGTTGAGCAGATGCTGCTGGACGACTTTGCCCTGGCCCATGAAGTCAGCCAGGAAGAAAGCCGCGAGACCCGTCGCCTGCAACAATTGGGGATGCGCATTGCGCGCTTGATCTCACCCATCCTCTAACCGCCAACACACAACCAATAATGTAGGAGCGAGCTTGCTCGCGAAAAACTCACAGGCGCCGCGTTCATTCAGCTAGTACGCGTTATCGTTGACGTTCTTCGCGAGCAAGCTCGCTCCTACGGTTTTGAGCGTGATCAGCGGTAGAGGTCTTCCCGCGTCCACGGCAGTTCATGCCCGCCATCAGCATGGGGTTTCACTGCCAGTATCTGGTGCAGATTGATCCAGCCTCGGGCAAACGCATAAGCGCAGCCAGCCAGGTACAGCCGCCAGATGCGTAGCGCCTGTTCCGGTACCATCTTCGCCGCTGCTTCCAGGTTGTCTTCCAGACGTTCGCTCCAATGGTCCAATGTGCGGGCGTAATGCATACGCAGGCTTTCGACATCGACCACTTCCAGCCCTGCTTCACTGATCTCGGCGGTCATCATGGCCAGGTGCGGCAGTTCGCCGTTAGGGAACACGTAGCGCTCGATAAACTCGCCGGCGCCACGGCCTACGGGGCGGCCATCGGTGTGCTTGGCGGTAATGCCATGGTTCATCACCAGGCCACCTTCACGCACTGCGCCGAACAGGGTCCGGCAGTACTGCGCCAGGTTGGCGTGGCCGACGTGTTCGAACATGCCCACGCTTACCACTTTGTCGAAACGGCCGTCCTGGGGCAGGTCGCGGTAGTCGAGTAATTGCAGGTCGACCTGGTCTTCCAGGCCTTCGGCTTTCACCCGCTCCTTGGCCAGCGCCAGTTGTTCCTTGCTCAAGGTGATGCCGAACACCTTGACCCCGAACTCCCGCGCGGCATAGCGCGCCAGCCCGCCCCAGCCGCAGCCCACATCCAGCAGATATTCACCCGGCTGCAGCCGCAACTTGCGGCACAGGTGGCGGAATTTGTCTTGTTGGGCCTGGTCGATCGACTCGCTGCCGGTTTCGAAATAACCGCAAGAGTAGGCCATGTCCTGGTCCAGCCATAGCTGGTAGAACTCGTTGGACAGGTCGTAATGGTAGGAAATGGCCGCGGCGTCGGTGGCCTTGTCGTGAATCGAGCGCACCGGACGACTCTCCTCGTCGTCATCGACCAAGGCGTGACTCAACTCGTCACATACCCTGATCACTTCGGTGATGGAGCCTTCCAGCTCCAGCTTGCCCTCGACGAAGGCTTCGCCCAGTGAGTCGAGCGTTGGATGGGTCAGCCTGGATACAACCGTGGGGTCCTTGACCACGATGGTGACGCTGGGCTCAGGGCCCAAGTTGAATTCATGGCCGTCCCAGAGTCGAAGACGCAGCGGTAGCTGAAGATTCTGTAAGGCCGGTGGAAGTTGCGCGAGCATGAGTAGTCCCCCCTTGTTTCAGACGTCTGCTGTGAGGGTAGACCATGCCAAACAAAGTAGGAAGCTATCGAATGAATAGCTCCCCTGCTATGGCGCTCGGCGCTCGAGCAAACCTTCCTGGACCCACTGTTTCAGCCAAGTGGCCGCTTGCAGCGACGCCCCCTCTGAATAAGTGACCGCCAGCTCAATACACAGTTCTGAAAAATTCCACCCCATGGTCACCATGCCCGACAGCGCACAGGCTTCAGCGGCTTCCAGGCTGCGGTAGTGGCAGCGGTTCTGGTTGCGCCACACCAGGCAGATTTGCGCCGGTTCCAGCGCCTGGCTGCCGGGAAAATCCGACTCATCCTTGCTGGCTCGCCAGATCGCCACCGTGTTGAAACGGCAAAGCAGCTGCTGCACCGAAGGCGCCAGCGCAACCTCCAAGGTGGGCCAGTCTTCAGGCGCCAAATGCGCCATGTCATTCAAGGTCAGCGGCTCCCCTTCGGCGGCGTCAAACGCCAAGGTGAACGCCCACTCCAGGCGTGCCAACTCAGCCAAAGGCGCACTTTGCGCAGCCATCAAATGCTCAACGATAAACATCGCAAAGCGCTCGCCCAACCAGCGCACGCTGTAATGGGCCGACGGATAACGGCGGATGTAGGCCTCGGTCAGTGAGCAAAACTGCTCATCTCCCAGCCAATACCAGATGGCACCGAAGTCATGGCGCAGCACCTCTTGCAGTCGCGACAGATAGGCGTTGTGGTAAATCGCCAGGCCGGTGTCCACATCCAACGTCGGCCCTCCCAGCAAGGTGGCGGCAAAGCCACTGCTGGCCGCGGGCGCTTCGGATAATAGATGCTGTTCAAACGCCAACTGCCAGTCGATCAGGCGCATAACGCTCTCCGGGCCAAGGCGCTGGCACCCAACTCACGGGCTTTGTTCAACTCGGTGAGCAACTCTTCGAAGGGCGGAAAATGGTCATCGCGTTCCAACAAAGTCGACACCGGGCCCAAATGCTCCAAAGTTTGCTGATACAGCGCCCACACCGGGTCGCACACTGGATGGTCATGGGTATCGACCACATAGTCGCCATAGTCCATATGCCCCGCCAAGTGTAGTTGGCGAATGCTTTCGGCTGGCAGGTTACGAATGAACGTCCAGGCATCAAAGCCATGGTTGCGTGCGCTGACGTAGACGTTGTTGACGTCCAGCAGCAACTGGCATCCGCTCAGGTGGGCCAAGGCGTTGAGGAACTCCCACTCGGTGAATTCATCCGCCTTGGAACGCACGTAGCTTGAGACATTTTCCAGCACCAGCGGGCGCTGCAACACGTCCTGCACCTGACGCACGCGGCCGGCCACGTGGTAGAGGCTTTCTTCGGTGTAAGGCAGGGGTAACAAATCATGTAACTGATGCGCGCTGCCGCGGCTCCAGCACAGGTGATCGGAAATCCACGCCGGCTGAATGCGCTCTGCGAGCTGTTTGATGTGGTTCAGGTAATCCGTATCGAGGGCATGTGGCCCGCCGATGGACAACGACACACCGTGCATCACCAAGGGGTAACGTTCGGCTATCGCATCCAGGTAGTACAAGGCCTTGCCGCCCTGCACCAGGTAATTCTCGGAGATCACTTCGAACCAATCCACGGCCGGCGACTGTTCTAGGATCTGGTGGTAGTACTCACTGCGTAAACCCAGGCCGTAACCCAGACTTGGAAGGGACGCGGACATGACTCACTCCAGGGCAAAGTGTCCGCAGCGGTAGCAGGCAGCCGCCGCGGTTGCACTTGTTTGCCGGTTACTCGCCGACTTTACCGCCAGCGGCGTCGCAGGCCGATTTGGTCATGGCCTTGAAGCCCATCCCTTTACACTCGCCCTGGCCCTTGCACGCGTGGTCCTTGGTTTTGCAGTCGTTCATACCTTTGCAGGAGGTCACGCCGTAGCAGTGAACGGTGGCGTCTGCCGCTTGTACCTGGGTGGCCACACCCGCGAACAGAGAAGCAGCGGCCATTGCGAGGGCGGCACCAGCAGCAGCGGATTTAATGCTCATTGTTGTATTCCTCATGATCAGTAGTGGAGCCGGTCCGAACGGATTGTTCAGTCTCGACACAGCACTAGAGTGAGGCCTCCTGTCGGCGTTACAGCCGTGAGCAAATATTTCTGAAATTATTCGTCGAGTTTCAACAGCGGCTCCTGGAAGCGCAGTAAACGCCCGGCGTTCCCCAATACCAGCAAGGTGCTGAGGTTATGCAGCACCGCCGCGATCATCGCGCCCGCCGCCCCCAGCCAGCCAAATGCGGCGAACACCACAATGGCCAGTGTCCAGCCCAAGCCAATGATCACATTGACCTGCAACGTCTGCCGACACTGGCGACTCAAGCGCACACAGGTGCCCAGGCGGCGCAAGTCGCTGCCGATCAACACCACGTCCGCCGAGGCCAGGGCGATGTCCGCACCGCCCGCGCCCATGGCCACGCCGACCACGCCGGCCTTGAGCGCCAGGGAGTCGTTGATGCCGTCGCCCACCACCATTGGCCTGAAACCACTGCTGATTTCGCCCAACACGCGGTTGAGCTTGTCTTCCGGCAGCGCTTGGGCTTCGACATCACTGATGCCCACGTCCAGCGCCAGGCTGTCGGCCACGCTTTGGCGGTCGCCGGTCAGCAGCAGTTGGCGGCCCAGGCCCAAGTCACGCAGCTCTTGCAGGGCCTGGCGCGCTTCGGGTTTGACGCTGTCGGCCAACAGCAGCCAGGCGAGGAACTCGCCGTTCAACGCCAGCCCGGCAATCGGGCCATCATGGGTGGGCACGGCGGTGGTGACGATGCCCAACTGTTCAAACAACTCCGGCCGTCCCAGCGCCGCTTCGCCCTGCTCGGTCTGGGCGACCACGCCCAGGCCCTGACGCTCGCGAATGTCGCTAAGCACCCGCATCTGCTCCTGGGTCGCCAACCCCGCCAACGCTCGGCTGACCGGATGACTGCTTGCCGAACCGAGGCTGGCCGCCAGGTTCAGCAGCATTTGGCGATCCGGCGCGCTTGTCTCGATGGACTGCAAGCGCAGGGTGCCAAAGGTCAGGGTTCCGGTCTTGTCGACCACCAGCGATGTCAGGTCGGCGAGTTCTTCCAGAAACGCCGAGCTGCGAATCAGGATGCCATGGCGCGCCGCCACGGCAATCCCGGCAATCGCCGTGGCCGGTGCCGACAACACCAAAGCACAGGGACACGCTGCCACGAGCACCGCGAGCATCGCCTGGGCGTCATTGGTGACAAACCAGGTGACGGCTGCCAGCAGCAACACCAGCACCATGTAGCTGCCGGCGTAACGCTCCAGCAGCCGGGTGATCGGCGGCTTGGAACGCTCGGCGTTCTGCATCAGCGCAATGACTTTGCCCAACGTCGATTCGTTGCCGGTACGCGTGACCTCAAGGCGCAGCAGGCCATCGAGGTTGATCGCCCCACCAAACACCTGCACGCCCACGCTGGCTTCCAACGGCACCGACTCGCCGGTGATCGGCGCCGTGTCCAGGCTCGCCTGGCCGGACAACACCACGCCATCGGCCGGCACGCGGTCACCGGCACGCACTTCGACGATATCGCCGGTGTTCAAGGTGCCGTTATCCACTTCGGTGATGCTGCCGTCCGCCTGCACCAGGCGGGCGTGGCTGCGGGTGAGTTTGCCCAGGGCATGGATCGCTTCCTGGGAGCCAATCACGCTGCGCTCTTCCAGCACATGGCCAAAGATCATGATGATCGGCAGCAACGCGGCGGTGAGCAGATCACCGGTGGCCCAGGCGCCGAGCATGGCCAGGGCGATCAATTGGTCGGTGATGCCGTGCAGGCTTGGAAAGCGCAGGCTGTACCAGGCTGAACGCATCACCGGCACCGCCACCAGCAGGGATGCCACGCCCAGCAGCAACTGGCTGACGCCGCTCTGGTCGGGCGCGAGCCAGCGCCACACCAGGCCCAGCACGAGCAAGCCCAGGGCGAGCATCGCCAAGGTCAATTGCCGGGCAGCGCTGCGCTGCTCGGCTGAGGTCAGCATGGGTGCGCTCATTGCTCGGCTCCCTGGATGATCAAACGGGAGTCGTCTTTGGGATCGACGGTGGTCACGGAACCGGCCTGGCCGAGAATTTTCGGCAAGCGTTCGCGGTACAGGCGCAACAGCAAACCGGGGTCTTTGACCTGGGCGAGGCTGGCAACGGTAGCGGTCTGCGCCTGGGCATTGGCCAAGCGCTCGCTGGCCTGGGCATGGGCGACTTGCACCTGGCGGTCAGCCTCCTGGTTGGCGGTCTGGGTGAGTTTTTCCGCTTCAGTGCGGGCGTTGGCCACGGCTTTATCAGCCTGCTGGCTGGCGGTCAGTACCGCGTTGAACGCATTCACCGCAGGCCCTGGCAGGCTCGATTGCACATCGACGCGGGTGGCTTCGATACCCAGCCCCAAGCCGCTGGCCGCCAACTCCGCCAGGCGTTTGTTGATGCCTTGCACCAGGTCGCCGCGCAGCCGCTCACGCCGTTCGGCGGCGCCATTGTCGCTGCCGATCAGTTCCGGGCGTGCTACCAGGATGGTGTCCAGATCCCGCGCTGCGGTGAGGGCCACGGCGCTGCGTGTCACCAACCGATCCAGGGCCGGCAGCACGTGGTCGCCCTGCAACACAAAGGCGTAGGGTTCGGTCACCTTGTAGAACACCCGCACGTCCAACTGCACCACCCCGGCATCGCCGGTCAGCAGGTAGCCGGAGCCGGCCAGGGCATCGCTCAAGGGGGTGGCGAAACTGGCCACGCGATCGGCCTGCAGCGCCGCATCGGAACGCAGCAGGTTTTCCACCCGCCGTTCGATCACCCGGTCGGCCGCTGGCAGCAGGACGACTTGTTCGAAAGGCTGCGGCCAAGCCAGCAACAATCCGGCGTTCTGAATGCGATCGAGGGCGCCAAAATGCAGGACCACGGCGCGATTCTGCGGGTCGATCTGGCGCACATTGGAAAAGGCCCAGGCCAACGCCGCCAATACGGTGACCGCGTACAGTGCCAGGAACGTCAGGCGCCCGGCCTGGATCCACGGGCTGTCCGGGCTTTCAGGCTCGCTCATGGCTGCAGGTCCTTCGGCCCATCCACCAGGGCGCGAAACGGCGCGGCGTCGGTGCGCAGGATGATCTTGGTCCCCGGCGTGACCACCGTGCCCAAGGTATCCAGCGAACGCAGCAGGTTGTACAGCTGCGGATTGCCAGCGTAGGCGCGGCCATAAATCTGCGCGGCTTCAACCCGCGACTGCGCTTCGATGTCGGCGGCTTTCACAGTGGCATCGGCCTGCATGATGCGCGCATCACGCTCGGCAGCGGAGCGGATCTGCGCCGCTTCGCGCTTGCCCACGGCGGTGCGTTCGGTGGCGATGGTTTCACGCTCGGCGCGCATGCGGTCAACCGTGGCGGTGAGGGTCACCGACGGCAACGTCAAGCGCTCGATACCGACCTGCGCCACGCGCACACCATAGGTGGTGAGCAATTGTTGATCAATCTGCTGGCGCAACTGCGCTTCAAAATCGGCAATGCGCACTTGGCTGGCGTCGGTATTGATCAAGCTGGAGAGGTCAAAACTGGCCGCCGTGGTTTCCAACGCCGAGCCGACGAAGGTACGAATCTGCCGCGCCGCCTCATCCGGCTGGTTCTGCACCGCACGCATAAAACGCTGCACGTTGTCGGCATCGCCCTGCACCTGCCACGCCACATAGGCCTGCACAATAATCCGCAAGCCATCGCGGGTGCCCACATCCTGCAAGCCGCTGGACGTGGTGCGCAGGCGCAGGTCCACCGGGATCGCTGCTTCGAACGGTGCCGGCCAGCGCCAGCCCAGGCCCGGCTCCAGCAGCACGCGCGCAGGGTTGCCGAAGCGGGTAATCACCGTGGCCTCGCCGGAACGCACTTGCACCAGGCTCGCCGCTGCCACGGCAAACAGCACCAGCAACACCGCCCACGCCATGCGCCGCCAGGGAAAAGGCCCGGTCGCCTGCTCATCGCCGTGATGGTGATGGTGGTGGCCGTGATGGTGGTGATGACCGTGATCATGATCGTGGGAATGAGCGCTCAACAGACGAACTCCTTATTGAACGGCTTTGCGCGGCGCCGACGGGTCGGCGGGCAAGGTAAAAGAACGTAGATCGATCGTCGGCGCACTGTCGGCACCCAAACGATGATCCAGAATAAGCAGCTTGGCCTGAGCCAGGCCCTGGCTCAGTTGGCCCAGGTACTGTTCCAGCACGAAGGCTTGGCCCGCAGCGGCGTAGGCTTTTTGTTCGGCGGCAAAGCGCAGGTTCGCTGCTTGGGCGCCGGCATTCACTTCGCGGGCACTGGCCTGGGCCTGATCGCGGGCGGTACTGGCTTGAAGCAGCGCCTGGTTGGTCTGTTCGCTGGCGGCACCGCGTTCACGGGCGATCAGCGCCTGGGCGCCAATCTGGGCGGCTTGCACACCGTGATAAGCGTTGGCGGCCCCGGCCGGCGGATGGATCGCCTCGACCACCGTGGCGAGGATTTCCACACCGCTGTCGAGGGTTTGCAGGTCGTCTTGCACGCTGCGACCAATCTCGTCGGCGAGGCTGGTGCGCTCCTCCCCGAGTAGTTCATCCAGGGTGCGCGAGGCAAAATCGTGCACCAGGATGCGGCTGGCGGTGCTGCGGATCAGGGTCGGGATATCCGCGCTGTTGTAGGTGGCGGCAAGCGCGGCCTGATCGGTGAGGCCGATGCGGTAGACAAAGCGCACGTCCATATTGACTATCTGGAAGCCCTGCTTGTCGCCGCTGCTGCTGGCAATAACCTGGGATTTGTCATTCACATGGCTGGCGTCCCACAGGCGGTTGGCGATCAACGGCGCCGGGCCTTCGGCTGCGGCCAACTGCGGTGTGGCGGCGTCACTGACGCTGGTCGCCAGCTCATGCACCACGCCGTTTTCCACGTTCAGTACGCGGCCCAACGGCCACGGCAAACCCGCATGCAGCCCGGGGCCGAACACCTCAACCGGTTTACCAAAACGCTCATAAATCCCACGGCCTTGCAGGGGCACTTCATGCACACCGGTCAGCGCCCAACCTACCCCCAGCACCACCAGCAGCACCGGGACAAACGCTCGGCGCATGTAGGTAAAGGCCCAGATCTGGCGCAGGTCGATGCCAAAGCGGTTGTGCAATTCATGCTGCAACGCCAGCAACGGCTGCGGCGGCCAACGCAGCAGGCCGGCAATGAAACTCTGCGCCATCAAGCGCGGTTCGAGGCGCGGCTGGCGCGGGCTGAACAGCGAGAGCACGCCCCGGAGCAGGAACTCCAGCGCCACCAGCGCCGGCAACAGGCCGACGAGTGTCGCCAGGCGCAGCGGCCACACCGACTCCGCATTGGCAAACAGCAGGCAGATCGCGCTGAGCACCAGGCAGATAATTGCCATCCGGCTCAACTGCGCCAGCTGCGAGGCTTCCGGCCATTGGGCGGCAGTTTCCTGGGCCAGGCGGCGTTCGAATACCAGCAGGCCAAACGCCAGGGCCAATGCGAGCGCTGCGCCAATACTTGCCGACTGCCCGATGGCGGCAGCGGGCAAGCCCAGGTTCCAGAACTGCAGGATGCTGACCAGCGCCAGCAACGACCAGCCGCTCAACCACAGCACCGGTGCGCCAATCTGCGCCAACAGGCCGTTGCCGAACCGGTTGATCAGGCCCTTATGCCAGGGTGTGGGCTCGATGGATTGTTCGACCGCTTCACCGCGCGGCACTTCCAGCGCCTGGGCACGCCAATCAGCCACCCACCAGGCCGACTGCAAGCCGGCCACCAGCAGCAGCAAGGCCGACGCGCAGTTGATCAAAACCACCGGCCAGATCGACACGGGTGCAAACAACGCTACGAACAGCGCCAATATCCAACCACTGAGGGCCAGGGTTGTCAGGCCGATACCGGCCTGGCGCAATCGACGGGCGTGGAACAGCCCCTGCTGAAAACGCGCGAGGCCTTCAACCGAAGCCCCATCAGCCTCTAGATCCACTTGCATCTGCTCAACGCCCATTTGCACACAATTCGTTACGATATAACACGAAGCGTGAAATTTTTGTTCTCAACCCCGTTCGCACATTTAGGTCGAGGAGCACTCGCAAAATATCCGTCGGCTGTCCGGCCTTCACAGAGTTACCTCAGGGCACGTCGGGCACTGCTACCTTGAATGACTCTACGCATGTTTCGCCAAACACGATGGGCAACCCGTGAGACAGGGTTGCGCGCCGCACGGCGCAAGTCTCGCTCTACTGCTCGAGTCAAAGCCTCCAGGGACGGGCTCCTAACCATCGGAGCGGGTTCGAGAACAGGCTGAGGCTCGACATGAACCTCTATGATGTCAACGTCCGCCCCCAGTTGATAATCGTAAACTTCCTGTCGCGTGATACCCGTAGCACGCAGGCCGAAAGCAGTCATGATTCTCTGAGTTGAACGGCCATTGCCCTCACTGGCCAAAAACCGCTCCAGCATGCCTTCCTGCTGCTGCGTAGCAAGCAGAGCCTCATTGTTTTGAACGTTCCAGCGCACAATGGCTTGCGGTAAAACACCGTAAAAATTGTTATGCCTTGAAATCATTTCATACTGATGCCAGGTAACGTCGGTAGCATTGGGCCCCTCTACTGGCGCACGGTAGTTTTCCATCAAGCGCCAGCGGCCGGGCAAGAATTCGTTTCTGAACCGATACCTGCCTGGGATTGAAGCAGACGTGTAAGTAGACTCAACGCGGTGCTCGCCATACATACGGTGAGTCATGCTCCTCTCCACGGCGTCCCGGCGCTCGGCGGCGACGTGAGCATCCACGTCACGACGCCGGAATGTCTCTGGATTCTGTCGATAAGCCGGAACATGGGCACTGGAGGAATTATCCGAATAGTCGTCGGCGACTTCCGGAGCCCTGCCATCGTGGTCTCGATACCGGAGCGGATTATTTCGGACCATTCGATACAGATTCAGCCCATCGATTTCGCCCGAGGGATCCGGGTTGATCCAGCGCATCAGCCATGGCGCATAGTAACGCGAACCGTAATAGTACAATCCGGTCGCATCCCGCTCTTGGCCTGAATAACGGATGGTCTTGCCATTAACATGAGTCTGACTTCTGGCCGCCCACCACGCCGTACCACCGAAGGGGTAATACCCCTCATGACTGATCACGTCACCATATTCATCGAGTTCCAACGCAACGCTGCCCAGATGGTCATCAACGTTGTAGCGCCACTGTGGGACAGGTAGTCTCTTGCGACCGTTCGCTCGCCAGTTTAACCGTCGAACTTGACTGCGCCCTAACGCCACGCTGATGACATGCAGGACTTCTCCCGTCGCCGTATCGCTGTGTATCTCCAAACCCGGCAGATACATGACCTGGGCCACATGCTCAACAGACTTTGCCTGCCACACTCGTACCTTGCGTCCACGCTGCCCAGTGCCATGGTAGAAATACCGTTCGTTATCCGCAGGCCCCGCCTTGCGCAGCACCTGGGTGACTTGGTGCAATTGATTACGGGCGTCCCATGTCATCCTCTGCGCGCCGTCCAACATCAACAAATTGCCGTTTGCATCAAACCCATTGGCTAAATCCGGTGGATTCATCTCATCGGCCATGTACATGCTTCGATTACTACGCTCGGCTGTCTTCATCATGCGCAAGGGTTCGCTGCCATGCTTGAGCGTGATTAGATTTCCGCCGAGGTCATAGGTGTAAACCTGCGTGTAGTTACGCAACCGACTCGCGTCACCTCCTCCTGGTAGTACAACACCGGGCAGGCCAGGCTGAATGCCGGCCAGGACGCTTTCCCGTCCGGTGGCCTCAATCAAATGGTAAAGCGTGTCGTAGCGATAAGTGCTAACGGGGACAATTCGTTGAGAATCAAACCATTGGGTTGGTTGTGCCCGGTCCTCCAAGCATTGCAGGTTACCCACGGGGTCCCACTGATAATGTAGGTCCTGGAGTACTTTATCCTGCCGGATTGTGTTCAGTCTTAATAGTCGCCCACTGCGGGCGTCGTAGCCGGGCCGGGAAATGACACCATTACCCGCCAGCTGGGATTCGACTTGACCACAAGCGTTATAGCGGACCGCGCTGAGCAGCAATTGCTCCGGTTTTCCATCCTCAGTCAGACTGGATTGAACCAGTTCACCCGCCACGTTGTAGCAATGGCTCTGCACATTCGCCAACGCATCGGTTTGGCGGAGCAACTGATTCAACGCATCGTGATGCCATTGCGTGAGATACCGCATTGCCGCGCCTTGGTGATCTGTCTCCAATAACGCGTCGCGCTCATCCAAAGACTCAGGCCAATCCGCGGGTACCAATGCCTTGAGAAACTGTTGAGTCTGGCCTGCAACGTGCCCCAGCAAACCGTAATCGACAAAAACCTGGCTGCCGACCCCATCGTCATGCCGAACCAGCCGACCGCAACGATTGCCCATTTCAGTCGATGATCCGTACGTCAGCCGCTCGACGAAGGTCTGGAGAGTGGTCGCTGACTCTTCGCTCACACTAACCTGACGTATTTGGGAGTCATAGCACACCCGCCGGACAGTACCCCGCCCATCCCAACTATGCAGCGTTTGAGCTGCGTCGCCCACAAGGTTGACACGCCAGCCCGCATCTACGCTTTCAACACGCAACAGCTGGCCCGACAGACTATGGGTCATAACTTGGTTGGGCTCCCCTGTTTCACCACCCGTTGCCCACAATCGCGTGTCCCATTGTGCATGCACTCGACCAAGGACATCGCGCGAATACCTTTCGGTACGTGCCTGCAGTGCCTCGTCTAATGTCTGTCGGTGATACGCAACGACCGCTACTTGCAACCTACGCGCGTCTGTCACCCTCAGAGTCGGTGTCTGTCGGTGCAAAGTCGAAGACATTTGCGACCCTCTGCGTGTGTAGAGATGTAACTATAGACACGAACTCGATCACCTGCTGTTGAGGCCCCATAGGACGCTCCCACAAGCGGTGATTGATTATGCTCAAGAGCGTGACTAATCCCCTATAAACACGAGCCATCACTGGTGTCGGCTGCGATTAGTCGGCACACTTCAGACAGTTTTTCGCGGGTTCACGGACAAGGAAGCGCCCCCCCATGATTTCCATCTACCAACTCAAGCCGCGTTTTCAAAACCTGCTGCGGCCTCTCGTGCAGCGCCTTTATGACAACGGCACCACCGCCAACCAGATCACCGTGCTGGCCGGGGTTGTTTCCCTGCTGGTGGGGCTGTTGATCGCGGGCTTTGCCCAACACCTCTGGCTGTTTGCACTGATCCCGCTGTGGATGATTGTGCGCATGGCGCTCAATGCCATCGATGGCATGCTGGCCCGGGAATTCGGCCAACAGTCGCGCCTCGGTGCTTACCTCAATGAATTGTGCGATGTGATCGCCGACAGTGCGCTGATCCTGCCCTTTGCATTGATCCCCGATGTGAGCCTGGCGCCGGTGCTGCTGGTGACGCTGCTTGCGGTATTCAGCGAATACGCCGGAGTGCTGGGGCCGATGGTGGGCGCGTCGCGCCGTTATGACGGGCCCATGGGCAAGAGTGATCGGGCGTTCGTGCTCGGGGTGCTGGCCACGGGCGTGGCGCTGGGCTGGCTCGGCGCCGGTTGGGTGGAGGCGGTGATGTGGCTGGTCGCCGCCCTGCTCGCCTATACCTTGGTCAACCGGGTGCGTCAGGGCCTCAAAGAACAACAATCTCTCCCTTCTGCATAAGGATTTTGCGATGCGCGAACAGCAACAGCACACCTTCAGTACCCATGATGGCGTCGAGCTTTTCTATCGGCACTGGCCGGCCACGGCAGGTGTCGGGCCGCGCAAGGCGATCCTGTTGTTCCATCGCGGCCATGAGCACTCGGGGCGTATTGCCCACCTGGTGGATGAACTGGGCCTGCCTGAATTCGACTTCTTCGCCTGGGACGCCCGTGGCCACGGCCAATCCCCAGGCGAGCGCGGCGACAGCCCCAGCTTTGCCACCAGCGCCCGCGATGTGCAGACTTTCTGTGACCACATCAATGCCACCTACGGCATCGAGGAGGAAGGCATCGCCGTCATCGCCCAAAGCGTCGGCGCGGTGATCGCGGCCACCTGGGTTCATGATTACGCGCCAAAAATCCGCGCCCTGGTGCTCGCCTCGCCAGCCTTCAAGGTCAAGCTGTACGTGCCCTTCGCCCGCCCCGGCCTGGCACTGATGCGCAAGTTTCGTGGCAACTTTTTCGTCAACAGCTACGTCAAGGCCAAGTTCCTCAGCCATGACCCCGAACGCGTGGCGTCCTACGACAGCGATCCACTGATCACCAAGGCCATTTCGGTGAATGTGCTGCTGGGCCTTTACGAAGCGGCCGACCGGGTTGTCGCCGACGCCCAGGCGATCCAGGTGCCCACCCAACTGCTTATTTCGGGCTCCGACTTTGTGGTGCACCGTAAACCCCAGCAGCAGTTCTTCGACCGCCTCGGCAGCCTTAAAAAAGAGCTGCATATCCTCCCCGGCTTTTTTCACGACACCCTCGGCGAACGTGATCGCGCCGTGGCTGTGAGCAGCGCCAAGCGCTTTATCTTGCAGAACTTCGCCCACCCGCTGGACCGCGCTTCTTTACTGGATGCAGACAAACTTGGCGCCACGTGCGCCGAATCCGAATCCCTCGCCGCGCCGTTGCCACGCAATTCACTGCGCGACCTGTACTGGCGCATGACCCGCGCCAGCATGGGCTTGGGCAAGAACCTGTCGGATGGGGTGAAGCTGGGCTTCGACACCGGCTTCGATTCCGGGAGCACCCTGGACTACGTGTATCGCAATAAGCCTACCGGCAAGGGCGGGCTGGGGCGGATGATCGATACCAACTACCTCAATTCCATCGGCTGGCGTGGTATTCGCCAGCGCAAGCTGAATGTCGAAGAGCTGCTGCGCCTGGCCATGGCCAAGCTGCGTGATGATCACCGCGAAGTCCGTATCGTCGATATCGCCGCCGGCCACGGCCGTTACATTCTTGAAGCCTTGCAGGGCGTCTCGCCGTTGCCGGAGTCGATCCTGCTGCGCGACTACAGCGATATCAATGTGCGCGACGGTGGCGCGCTGATTCGCGAAAAGGGTTTGGGGGACATCGCCCAGTTCGTCAAAGGCGACGCGTTCGACCGCGCCGACCTGGCCGCCCTCGACCCCAAGCCGTCCCTGGCCGTGGTGTCTGGCCTGTACGAATTGTTCGCCGATAACGCCATGGTCGGCGGTTCACTGGCGGGCCTGGCCGAAGCCGTGGAGCCAGGTGGTTACCTGGTCTACACCGGCCAACCTTGGCACCCGCAGTTGGAGCTGATTGCCCGTGCGCTTACCAGCCACCGTCAGGGTCAGGCTTGGGTGATGCGCCGGCGCAGCCAGGCGGAAATGGACCAACTCGTCGAAGCAGCGGGCTTTCGCAAGATCACCCAGCGCGTGGATGAGTGGGGCATTTTCACCGTGTCCCTGGCACAGAAGATCTGAACATGCGCGAAACCGGTTTATTGAAACCTGCAATGCTTTGGCTGCTGCTGTTGGCACCGCTGTTTTTCAGCACCTACGGCTTCGCCACCTGGGTCACCAGCCAGCGCAGCGACGTCGGCACCCTGGTGTTCGGCTGGGAAACACACATGCCGTTCTGGGCATGGACCATCGTGCCCTACTGGTCCATCGACCTGCTTTACGGCTTCTCGTTGCTGCTACCCAACACGCGTCATGAGCTCAAACAGCATGCGCTGCGCCTGCTGAGTGCGCAGGTGATAGCCGTGAGTTGCTTCCTGATCTGGCCACTGCGCTTCACGTTTGAGCGGCCGGAACTGGACGGTGTGTTCGGTTGGTTGTTTGCGGTGCTGGCCGGTTTTGACAAGCCCTTCAACCAGGCGCCTTCGCTGCATATCGCGCTGCTGGTGATCCTGTGGGTGATGTACCAACGGCATACTCAAGGATTCTGGCGTTGGGTGGTGCACGGCTGGTTCGCGCTAATCGGGGTTTCGGTGCTGACCACTTATCAACATCACTTTATCGACTTACCCACAGGCGCCCTCGCGGGGTGGTTGTGCGTGTGGTTATGGCCGATGGAGCACCCGAGCCCCTTACTGAATGCACGGCTGACGCGGGATAACCAACGATGGCGGCTAGGGATACGCTATGGGCTGGGCGCAGTGATACTGACAGTGCTGGCCTGCGTATGCGGTGGCGCTTGGCTGTGGCTGCTATGGCCTGCGGTTTCTCTGGGGTTGATCACGGCCAACTACCTCGTACTCGGCGCGTCGGGCTTTCAAAAACGTGAGGATGGCCACCTTACGCCTGCGGCACGCTGGTTATATGCACCTTATCTGGCGGGCGCCTGGATCAATTCGCGGCTGTGGACGCGCAAACATCCTCAGGCCGATCCGATTGTGGATAACGTCTGGCTCGGGCGTATTCCTGCCACCCGCGAGCTGGGTTCATTCAAGGCCATTGTCGACTTATGCGCCGAACTGCCGATTAATCCACAAGGCCGTGCTTACGCCTGCGTGCCCGTGTTGGACCTGATCGCCCCAACCCACGACGAATGCTTGAAAGCGGCCCACACCATTGAACGCCTGCAAGCGAGCGGCCCCCTGTTGGTGTGCTGTGCCCTAGGTTACTCACGCAGCGCCACCGCCGTCGCCGCCTGGCTGTTGAACACGGGGCGAGCCACCACGGTTGAGCAAGCGCTGGCTATTATTCGTACAGCGCGGGCCGATGTGGTCCTGCACCCCGAACACCGTCAAGCATTGGAGGGTTTGCCAAATGCCTGCTGATATGGAACTCCAGATTGTCGCCAGCCTCTTGCGCCGTGGCCGATCACTGGACCAGTTATCCACAGGACTGACGCTGCTCGGCGTGCTGTTCGGCCTCGCCCAGCTGCTGTTGGCCAGCATTTCCACCATTTGTCTGCTGTTGGCCCTGTGGATGATCGTGCTGGGCCTGCTGCAAAAGTATTGGGCGCTGCGGGTGGCCTTTGACGCCGACCTGTTCGCCCTGCTCGCTCGCGACACCACCCGCACGCCAGACCTGGACCAGGCCCTGCAAACCCTTGGCCTGCAATCGCCCAAGCGAGCCGGTCGGCCATGGACTGAACGCCGTCGCGGCGCCCTCAAACTGCTGCGTAAACAAGCCTGGCTGCTGGGCGCGCAAGCGCTGTTGACCCTGGGCGTCATTCTCGCCAGCCCTTGGCTACCTTTCGCCGGATAAGGAATTCCCATGTTCGAACCCGTGGTCGCCACGCTGATTACTTCCATGGCCCGCACCGTCACTGGCGCCCGCAGCCTGTGGCTGGGGTGCGCGCCGGTCCCGGTGCAGCGGATCTACTTCGCCAACCACAGCAGCCACGGCGACTTCGTCCTGGTGTGGGCATCACTGCCGCAGAACCTGCGCAAATTCACACGCCCGGTGGCTGGCAGTGATTACTGGAACAAGAGTGCGCTGCGCCGCTACATCATCAATCGAGTGTTCAATGGCGTGCTGATCGACCGTGAGCGCAAGGACCCTGTGGACAACCCATTGCAGCCCATGCTTGCGGCGTTGGAGGGCGGCGATTCGCTGATCATTTTTCCCGAAGGCACGCGCAATCTGGAGGATGGCTTGCTGCCGTTCAAAAGCGGTTTGTACCACCTGGCAAAGAGTTACCCACAGGCCGAGCTGGTCCCGGTGTGGATAGCCAACCTGAACCGGGTTATGCCCAAGGGCCGCGTATTGCCACTGCCCTTGTTATGCACCACCAGCTTCGGTGCCCCCCTGCAACTGGAAGAAGGCGAAGACAAAGCCGACTTCCTTGCCCGCAGCCGCGACGCCCTGCTCGCCCTTGCCCCGGAGCATTCCTGAGATGGATAGCCAAACCCTGATGTTATTTGGCGGCATCGGCGCGATCCTGGTCATCGCCTCGCTGATCGGCCTGATCCTCAAGCTGCGCACCCGTGGCAGCCCGAATGCCGTGATCGACAACCTCAACGCCCGCATCAACGCCTGGTGGGTGATGGTGGTGGTGATCGGCATCGCGTTCTGGCTCGGCACCGGCGCGGTGATCCTGCTGTTCTACGCGGTGTCGTTCTACGCCCTGCGCGAGTTCCTCACCCTCACGCCCACCCGACGCAGCGACTACCCGGCCCTGGTGGCCGCGTTCTACCTGGCCCTGCCGCTGCAATACCTGCTGATCTACGCCGACTGGTACGGGCTGTTCTCGATCTTCATCCCGGTGTACGTGTTCCTGCTGCTGCCGATCCTCGCCTCCCTGGGCGGCGACAGTACGCACTTTCTGGAACGGGCATCGAAGGTGCAATGGGGGCTGATGATCGCCGTGTTCTGCGTGTCTTTCGTCCCGGCACTACTGACCTTGGACATACCGGGCTACGAAGGCCGCAACCTGCTGCTGATCGCCTATCTGGTGATCGTGGTGCAACTGTCGGATGTATTGCAGTACGTGTGCGGCAAGCTGTTCGGCAAACGCAAGATCGCGCCCAACCTGTCGCCGTCGAAAACCGTGGAAGGATTTGTGGGCGGAATTCTGCTGTCCTCCTTGATCGGCGCGGCGCTGTGGTGGACCACACCGTTCAATCCCTGGCAGTCGTTTCTGATCGCGCTGCTGATCAACTTGCTGGGGTTTGCGGGAGGGATTGTGATGTCGGCGATCAAGCGTGACCGCGGTGTGAAGGACTGGGGGCACATGATCGAAGGACACGGCGGGATGTTGGATCGGCTGGATTCGGTGTGCTTTGCGGCGCCGATCTTCTTTCATCTCGTGCGCTACTGGTGGACCTGACCCACCCCTTTCTCAAACCCGATGGAGATCAAAATGTGGCAGCTGGCTTGCCTGCGAAAGCGGTAGTGCAGTAACAGATGCAGCGACTGACACGCCGCCTTCGCGGGCAGGCCCGCTCCCACAGGGGATATGCGCCTACCTGTAGGTTTTATGGTGCTTTCAATGCCTCTAGCCAATGATCTCGATATAACTAGACTCTCCGCCTCCGGTCGCACCCGATAGCCAGCCCCAAACGAAACTCAGGGTAGTGCGCCCTGCGTGATCAACACCTAACGTGCCTCGTGACCACCCTGCGAGCAGCTCCCCGTCCAGGGTGACGCACTGATAAAGCAGCTCGATAGTATCTGGGCCGGTCACCCGCCCGACCTGCGTTCCCAGGCGAATTCGGCCCCCCTGATAAATGCTCGAAATCACCCCGTCTTCGACTTTGTAATGAAACACGGTGCCGGTACCGGACAAGCCTTGCGCGTTATTCGCGACCACAAACCGACGATTGTGCAGACGTGCGTGGACGGTAGCAGAAGGGCTTTGCATCAATACGCATCCTTGAATTGAGCGAATCCAGAACGAAAAAAAGGGGCTGTTTAAAACAGCCCCTTGGTTAACAACAACATAGTTTGACACAGCACCTCGCGTAAATCGGGGTCTGTACGACGACTCGGGGTAGAGACAACAGCAATATAGACTGACACAGATGGGCTGAGCTTCAAATACAGGGTCCGGCTTTTCACAACATAGTTTGACACGAACAGTTAATGTAAGCAGTCATGAAGGGGGATCGCATAAGCTGAGGCCTTCAACACAAGCTCAATGCGATGTTTAGGTCTGTGCTCACCCTACGGCCGGCGCCCATAAGCACATAAACCGTATTTTTCGTCTCAAATAAGCACGCGTGAGTGAAGGAAACCCCCAACGTTGTTCTGACCCAATCGCCAGGTTGGAAGCGGCCTCTGCTGTCTTGGATAACGGTTAAAGCGTAAACCAGAGCAGGGATTAGCTCTCTATCGACGATCGCTTGCCGCTGAGACGTTGTGACGTCGAGGTCCAATATCGCCCATTCAGAAACAAGACAATAGGCACGGAAAGGAAAATGCAGATTGGCGAGTGCCACAGCATCTGAATTGGCGAGTTGGCACCCGCCTATTTCCTCACCTGCGGAAAGCACTGAGATAAAATCAGCCAAATTCATCCGTTCCTCCAGTCGATCAATACACCGACTCGAACGAGAATCATCAATCAGCATAGCTCCAAGTGAACCGCCTGGTTTCAATGCCGACGAATAGCAGCAATGTCATCTCACCCTTCACCTTTACACTCCCTCTACCTCAATGAACGGGATGATTTCTTTAGGCGGCGTCACCGCACACAGCGGTTTGCGCCAGTAGCCCACGCTATGCCACTGGCTGTGCTTGTACCCAACTTCGGGGTAGGTGCCGATGTGGGTAAATCCGAGCGCTTCATGGATACCTATGCTTCCTGCGTTAGGTAAGGCAATGCCGGCATAGGCTGCATGAAACCCCTGTTTTTCGAGGAGCGGTAGAAGTCGCTGATAAAGCGCACGACCAAGTCCTTTTCTGTGTACCGCAGGGTCGATATAGACGGTGACGTCTACCGACCAGCGATAAGCTTCCCTGGCTCGATGCTGACCTGCGTAAGCGTATCCAACGACCTTGCCTTCTACCTCTGCTACCAGAAAGGGATATATCTGCAGTGTTGCGGCTATTCGTGCTGCCATCTCATCAACCGTCGGTGGTATCAACTCGAACGAGATGACTGTGTCCAAAACCATTGGCGCATAGATGGCCTGGACGGCAGATGCGTCATCAGATGTCGCAACCCTCACTTTGTAGTTCATGTCTTTCTTTGCTGCTCCGTAAAGAATCGTGTTTGAAGGGCTGCCACTTGCCGGGTTTTCAGCCCTTTAGAATGTCGCGTTAGATCCGTGAGCTTCGCTTGGAACAGCGCGGTTACCAGCGTGACGATGCGTGCAGGTAACCGACAGCATTAGTAACTCATTTTTTTATGGAAACAATCGTTCCTTTACCTCCTTCGACCCGAAAGGTGAATGACACACGATCTCCTACCTTCAACCCTGCCAATTGGTCATCCGACACGGAAAAGGCCATGGTCATCGGCGGCCATTGAACAGCTGGGACGGCACCGTGAGCGAGTGTCACGGTATGCTTCGCAGGATCAATGGCCTTGATCGTGCCCTCGGCATCGGCGACAGCCATCTGCTTTGATTCCTGCTTCATTTCCATGCCTTCCATACCGTCCATTTTCATTGCTGACGTGTCTTGTGCATGGGCAGCGAAAGAGAGCACAACCGCAGTGCTGGCAACTGTAATAAGGGTCAGTTTCATACGACATTTCCTTTCAGAGTTACGGGTTTGCTAGGTAGATTTCGACGACGCATTAAGCGATAGGCCGCCGGGATGACAAACAGGGAAAGCAAGGGC
Organism: Pseudomonas sp. NBRC 111138; assembly: GCF_001320835.1. Taxonomy (NCBI): domain Bacteria; kingdom Pseudomonadati; phylum Pseudomonadota; class Gammaproteobacteria; order Pseudomonadales; family Pseudomonadaceae; genus Pseudomonas; species Pseudomonas sp. NBRC 111138. The sequence continues at coordinate 94,188 of NZ_BCBO01000002.1, forward strand.
GCAGTTACCATGCCGCCGACCATTGGCGCGGCAATTCGGCTCATCACTTCGCTGCCGGTACCACTGCCCAACAGTATGGGCAACAGGCCCGCGATGATGACAGCCACAGTCATAGCTTTGGGACGCACCCGCTGCACAGCGCCTTCACGAATCGACGCCACTAGTGCATGTTCAGAGTTATCGCCAAGGTCCACACGTTCAGCCCAAGCATTCTTCAGGTAGAGCAGCATGATCACGCCGAACTCTGCAGAAACCCCGGCCAGTGCGATGAAGCCGACCCCCGTTGCCACCGACAGATTGAAACCGAGCAAATAGAGGAACCATGCCCCTCCGGTGAGAGCAAAAGGGAGTGTGGCCATGATCAACAGGGCCTCATCGAATCGAGCAAATGTCAGGTAAAGCAGCACGAAGATGATCAATAGCGTGGCCGGTACGACCAGCTTTAGTCGTGCGTTAGCTCTTTCGAGAAACTCGAACTGCCCCGAGTAGCTCAGGCTCATACCAGGCTGCAACTTGACCTGTTGATTGACGACCTGACGAAGATCGGCGACCACGGAGGCAATGTCCCGACCACGCACATCGATGTATACCCAGCCCGAAGGCCGCGCGTTCTCGCTCTTGAGCATTGGTGGACCGTCAGTGATTTTTATTTTTGCCACAGTACCGAGGGTGATCTGGATGCCTGACGATGTGTAAATGGGCAATTGTTCCAAGGCTCCCGGTGAGTCACGCCACTCTCGCGGATAACGGACGCTGATCGGAAAACGTGCGAGCCCCTCAATGGTCTCCCCGATATTTTCGCCTCCGATAGCACCAGCCACGATGGACTGCACATCAGCGATATTCATGCCGTAGCGGGCGGCTGCATTACGATCGATATCCACATCGATGTAGCGGCCACCGGTCAGGCGCTCGGCCAACGCGGAGCTGACACCGGGCACATTTTTGGCTGCCTTTTCAACCGCCTGGGTGACCGAATCGATTTCCGTCAGGTTAGTGCCGGCAACTTTCACCCCGATGGGACTTTTGATCCCTGTGGCCAGCATGTCGATGCGGTTGCGAATCGGGGGTATCCAAATATTGGTCAAGCCAGGCACGCGTACCACGCGGTCCAGCTCCTCCACCAATTTTTCCTGGGTCATGCCTGGGCGCCATTGCTCATGCGGTTTGAACTGAATCGTGGTTTCAAACATTTCCAACGGCGCTGGATCAGTAGCGGTCTCAGCACGACCGGCCTTGCCGAAAACGTGTTCAACTTCAGGGACTGTTTTGATTAGGCGATCGGTCTGTTGCAGCAGTTGTGCAGCCTTCTGCACCGACAACCCCGGCAGGGCTGAAGGCATGTAGAGCAGATCCCCTTCGTCCAGTGGTGGAAGGAACTCCCCACCCAAGCGAAACATTGGCCATAGCGCACTGACAAATACCAACAGCGCCACCAGCAGAGTAGTTTTCGGACGGCGCAGAACTGCGTCCAACGCGGGTTGGTAGATCCGTATCAACCAGCGGTTTAAAGGGTTATGTTGCTCACTCGGAATTCGTCCCCGAATCCAATAACCCATCAGCACCGGCACCAACGTCACCGACAATCCCGCCGCTGCCGCCATGGCGTAGGTCTTGGTAAACGCCAGTGGGCCAAACAATCTTCCTTCCTGAGCCTCCAATGTGAACACCGGAATGAACGACAGCGTGATGATCAACAGACAAAAGAAAAGCGCGGGGCCGACCTCGGCCGCTGCATCGGTCATCACATGCCAATGCTGCTCACCCTTCAACTCCTGCCCAGGATGAGAGGTGTGCCAGAATTCTATTTTCTTGTGTGCATTTTCAATCATCACCACTGCGGCATCGACCATGGCACCGATAGCGATAGCGATCCCACCCAAGGACATGATGTTGGCGTTGATGCCCTGGTACCGCATGACAATGAATGCAATCAACACCCCCACAGGTAGCGAAATGATTGCCACCAAGGATGAGCGCAGGTGCCAGAGGAAGATCCCGCACACCAGGGCAACGACGATGAACTCTTCCAGCAGCTTGTAACTGAGGTTGTCTATTGCGCGGTCGATCAGCTTGCTGCGATCGTAGGTTGTTACGATTTCTACGCCTGCTGGGAGACTGCTTTTCAACTCATCCAGTTTGCTCTTCACCGCCGTAATGGTCTCGCGAGCATTCTTACCGCTGCGCAAAATCACTACGCCACCGACGGTCTCGCCTTCCCCGTCAAGTTCAGTGATGCCTCGTCTCATTTCCGGCCCAAGCTGAATCGTGGCGACATCGCCAAGGCTTACAGGCACACCGCCTGATTCCAACTTCAGCGGGATCGTCCGAAAATCGTTGAGCGTCTTTAGATAACCCGAAGCTCGCACGATAAACTCGGTTTCGGCCATTTCCAGCACAGCACCACCGGTTTCCTGATTGGCCTTGCCGATGGCTTCAGTCACCTGTGCCTGAGTGATCCCGAGATTGGCCATCTTGAGCGGATCGAGCTGTACTTGGTATTGCTTGACCATGCCGCCCACGGTGGCCACTTCCGCAACATTGGGCAGCGTCTTGAGTTCAAACTTCAGGAACCAATCTTGAAGCGCACGAAGTTGCGCGAGATCGTGCCCACCAGTGCGATCCACCAGTGCGTACTGATAGATCCAGCCCACTCCCGTTGCGTCCGGCCCCAATGCGGGCTTTGCGCTGGCTGGCAACCGGCTTTGTATTTGACTCAAATACTCCAGCACCCGAGAGCGAGCCCAGTACAAGTCGGTACCATCTTCGAACAGCACGTAAACAAAGCTGTCGCCGAAGAAGGAATACCCGCGCACGGTCTTGGCTCCAGGTACTGAAAGCATGGTGGTGGCCAGCGGATAGGTGACCTGATTCTCGACAATCTGCGGTGCTTGTCCCGGATAAGGGGTACGGATGATCACCTGTACATCGGAGAGATCCGGTAGTGCATCGATTGGTGTGTTCTGAACTGACCAGATGCCCCAAGCTGTGACGAAAAGTGTCGCCAACAGCACCAAAAAGCGGTTGGCAACAGACCAACGGATGAGGGCAGCGATCATGGCTGACCTCCCGTTTTATCTAGACGTTCGACACGCAATCCATCGTCGGTTTGGCTCACCGCGACCCGAACCTTGTCGCCCGTTTTCAGACCCTGAATCAGGGTAGGATTGGCAAGTGGAAACGTCATCGTCATGCCCGGCATGCCCAGTGTCTTGAAGGGGCCGTGGGCGAGTGTGACTTCTTTATCGTCGATTTCGACGATCTGCCCGTCCGCCTCATGCAGACCTGAGGCTGCTGCGATACGGGGTGGTACGTCTGCTGAACTGGCCACGATACCCTTTAAACTGGCCTCCGAATCGAGCAGAAATTGGCCCGAGGTAACTACCTTCTGACCTTCATCCAGACCTTTAACAATTACTGTCTTGCCACTGCTTTCCTGCCCGAGCTGCACTTCAACGGGGCGATATCGGCCAGCATCTTCGGCTAGCATCACCAAGGCACGTCGACCGGTGCGAATGACGGCCTCGCTCGGCACCCACACCACACCCTGCTCAGTTGAGCTGCTCAAGCGCACTTGCGCCGTCAAACCGGGCTTTAGGCGACCGTCTGGATTGGGTAGTTCGACCCGTACGCGCAGGGTGCGGCTATCCGCATTGGTGTCCGGCAGAATTGTGCTGACAGTGCCATTGACCTTGGTCCCAGGGAAGGCCGGCAACTGCGCCTCGACCTTTTGCCCCTCGGCGATGGTACCCGCGTCGGATTCAGGAACGGACACCGCCAGCCAGACACTGCTCAGACCATTGACCCGCGCCAGTGTCTCGCCTGCCGCGACGGTCATGCCTATGCGCAGGTTGAGCTCTTGCAGCACCCCGCCAATCGGGCTGGTCAAAGTCAGATAAGGTTGGACCTTACCGCTACGTTCGACCTGGGCAATCACTCCCGGCGGCATTCCACTAAGCAGTAAGCGCTGCCGCGCAGCGGCGAGCAAGTCGCGATCACCGTTATTTTTCAGGGCCAGGAACTCAGTCTGAGCCGCCGCCCACTCGGGCACCAGAATATCCGCCAGCGCCGCATTGGCTTTGAGCAGATCACCGGGTGCATGGGCGTAGACCCGCTCTACAAAGCCTGGAGTACGAGCCTGGATAACCGCAACATCCCGTTCGTTAAAGGCGAGGATGCCACTCACATCAAGGCTGGATGCAAACACTCCACGGCTGACCATCGCCGAGCGCAGACCGAGATTCTGCGCCACGCTCGGATCGATGCTGACCGTCGCTTGATCGTTGCCGCCACTGGCGTATTGCGGAACCAGCTGCATGTCCATGAACGGCGATTTACCCGGTTTGTCGAACTTCTGTTGGGGGTACATCGGGTCATACCAGTACATGGCTTTGCGTTCATTTGGTGCGTTTTGATTTTGCTCAGACGAAGCGTCCCGTACTTCGCTGACGCGTTGAAGTGCTAGCCAGTAACCACCGGCGATCCCCACTGCCATTGCAACGCCTGCCAACAAAACCCCACTCTTTTTAAGGCTCATTGGCTGGCCTCTCCATACGCAAAATACAGTCGTGCATTGATCAGTGCTCGCTGTTCCTCCACTTCGACTTGTTTGAGACGAGCCTCGATGAGTTCACGTCGGGCGGCGACAACCGCATTCAAATCGCCTTTACCGGCGCGGTAGCTGGCCATGCTGAGTTCGACTTTTTCTTTGGCCAGCGGCAGCAGACTTTGCGCATTGCGCTGGACCGCACGATTGAGCCGTTCATAGTCAGCCAGTACACTTTCCAGTTGCTCGGTATGCTCGCGTGACAAGGCTTCGCGCTCGGATTCGAGTTGGTTGACTTCGGCTTCTCGTGCGGCAATTTTTGGGTTTTGCCGGGTCTGCGGAAACAACGGCAGATCCCAGGAAAGTTGCACGCTGACCATGTCGCCGAACTGCCGATCACGGTGCTGATAATCCACCTCCCAACTCCAGTCGGACTTTTTCTCCGCCTGCGCCTCGCGCACCTTGGCTTGCGCTTCACGGGTCATCGGCCCGTACGCGGCCAGCTCGGGATGATGTTGCAGTTTATGGGGCAAGCCTGACGTATCGATCGGCCACTGCGGAAGACTTCCCGCCGGCGTTGCGTTGGCGGCCGGACCAATCCAGCGTTTCAGCGCCGCGCGCGCTTGAGCACGCTGGCGTATCAGATCGTCTTGCTGCTCGGCCAGTTGCGCCGCTTCCTGCTTCGGTGTCACGGCATCGGCCGGTTGTGCGCGACCGCCGGCAATTTGCGCGCGGACAGTGTCGCTCAGCAAGCGGTTCTCCTTGTAGAAGTCCTGGAACAGCGCGTCTTTGCGCTCTATTGAATAGCTGCTGATCCAAGCCAGCGCCGTGGCTTGGCGCACGTTCAGGCGTTCGACCTGACGCTCGGCAGCGGCACGCTCAACCCCTGCGTTCGCCACCTCGATCCGCGCCCTGCGCTTGTCACTATTGGGCATGTCTTGCCTGACCCCGACCATTTGCATGGTCATGAAGTCATCATTGACGCTCCAGCGATCTGGGCCGCCGATGGGATAGTTCTGCAGACCAGCGAGCAACTTCGGGTCAGGTAGCTCACCCGCTGGAATGGCCGCACTGCTGGCAGCCTGAATCTTTGCATCCTGTGCAGACAGCGACGGCGCGGTGTTTTCGGCCAGCCGCAAGGCCTCTTCGAGCGTCAGCGAGGTAGCGAAGCTCGGCAAGGCCAGTACGCTTGCCGCCAGACCGGCCACTAGGGACCAACCTGTGCAAAAGCACTTGGGGTTCATGTTTGCGATTCCTGCGATGATCCGCTGAGCGCTTCAAAAGGCCTGCGCACAGCCATGCCATCCCGTTAAAAACAGGATGAGGTTCAATAACGGACAGGAATCAGACGCGGGGCGGTCGCCATACACCGGATGGGGTGGACAAAGGAACGGAATCGCTGGAAAAGGCCAGCACGACGGGGCTGAGCAGAGTCACGGGCGGCTTGACGATCGAAACTTGTAGCATCCCGCCCGTCTTGCACTCCTGACCCGGTTTGCAGGGTTTCCCATGCTCGGTCGGGCTCTTCATGTCATTGCAACAATCCATGCCCATGTCGTCCATCATCGCCATGCCCGTGGCTTTCATCGGGCACGGTTCTGTCGGTGCCTGCACCCCCGCCATCCCGCTGAGGGGAAGCGCCAGGCTGATCAAGAAAATAAGACAAAACCGCAGGTAGCGTTTCATGAGGTTGGAGTGTAGCCGTCAGAATTGGCGCGAACAATTAATTAACGCTGGCTTTCAGCTAGCGCATGCGAGCCGCTTAATAACGCACGATGTAAGCCCATCAGCATTAAGCCTGCATTATTTTTTCAGTTACCTTTTGACGCAGCACGGATCAGCGCGCTATCTGAAGGTCGGCGAGAAAAATATTCAATTCTGTAGCGCCCGACTTTAATGGAGCGCGCCGCCTTAGCAATGCGTGCTGTGCTCGCATAATTACTTAGGGTTGGTTCCACTCGGCTGCGGTGGAACTAGAATGAAAGGCCCTCAGACACCTGAATCAGCATTTCTTCGACTAGATGTGTGCCAATGGTTGTAGTGACCATCGCTGATGGGCTTTCACCCAAAAAACGGGCTTTGGGCTTGGAAAGCCATTGTTTGGCCTTGCCTTTGTCACCGAAGATCACCTCGGCCAAGGCGCTGATGTGTGCAAACCGGAACAGGCGATCGCTCTCATGCAGCGTCAAGAGCTGATTGGCTGCCAACCTTGTTTTGAGCGCTTTTGGTTGAACGATTCTGTCGCGTTCTTCATTGCTAAGGGTCCCACTATCACACAGCACATGGACCAGACAGGCCGGGAATCCAGCTACTATCATGTGGTGAATGTCCAGACACGAAGCATTGACAGAGATATCAAGAAGGGCCTCCAGACGCATGCGGTAAGCATGATAGACATCCTGTCGCAGGATGCCAGCAAACATGGGCAGCACCGATGTTAAGTTGTGCATGGGCGTTAGCATTATTGTGCCATTCGCTACCGTTAGCTCCAGATCGTCCCCAATACCTAACCCCATTTGGTCAAGCAACTCTGGAGGCAGCTCAATGATGATGTCGCCAGTACCGTCCTCAGTATTCTGGCATTTGGCTACCCACCGCTCAGTTTCACTCATGATCGCCTGGCCCTCATCAAAGCCATCAGAGAATGACACACATCATTATGCTCGGGCGCAGAGCTGACCAAAGGAACGCGCAATACGCTGGTAGCGTGATCAGGCAATTACACGAAAAGGATATGACATGAACGCTGATGAGCTATACGTTTCCGTCGACGTCGAGACGTCTGGGCCTATACCAGGCGAATACAGTCTGCTTTCCATTGGAGCTTGCCTTGTAAACCAACCTGCAACGTCCATCTATCTTGAACTGCGACCTGATAGCCCAAAACACGATCCAGAAGCACTGGCAGTATCGGGGCTGAGTCTGGAAAAGCTGGAGCACGAGGGCCTCGCTCCGCGAGAGGCGATGCTGACACTTAGTGAATGGCTGAAATCGTCCTGCCAAACGGGGCAGAAGGTCATTTTCGTAGGGCTAAACGCACCGTTTGACTGGTCATTCGTCAATTACTACTTCCACAAATATTTGGAAACCAACCCCTTTGGTTTCACAGCTATCGACATGAAGGCCTACTTTATGGGCGCTGTAGGTTGCAATTGGCAGGAAACAAAATCATCCAAAATGACCGCTGCGCTGAAGCCAATCAGCGAACCCAACCATAACGCATTGGATGATGCCCGCTTTCAGGCGGAGCTCTTCGCCCTAATGTTAGCGGGTAAAGGTAACCGCTGATCCGCCTTCCACCGCACGGACTTGAAGCTCATCCGACCCAGGTTGCCTCAATGTATCTGCCGTCCCTGAATGACCAAGCCTTGATACCTTCTGGTTTTTCGGACTTGCCGACAATAACGGCTATGGGGTGCGGCAGATCCTGCGTGTAACGTGCAGCAAATTTGGAAAAACTTCCGATGTCTGCCGGAGATATCACTGGAATGGATTGGGGATGCGTATGCCAATAGCCCACTAGACGTAACCCTTGTTCGTTGGCAGCCTGGATCTCCAGACGGCATCGCTCCGCATCCAATTCTAGCCAAGACCAGCCTGACCGATCAGCGCGATGAGGCAACGTGGCCGAGGCCAGCAGCAACCCTTTGGGATCAACCGGATTGACGAATAACTGTCCCCCTCGCTCCACGCCAAAAAGGCCCTGCCGATGACTATTCAAGATGTCCGCGACAGCTTGGGACACCAATAGCTCGGAATTAACTTCCGGCCATCGCCAGCGCCACGCAATATCCGTCATACCGTTTCGTCCTTATCTTCCGGCCATCCGCGCTCGAGTAAAATTTGCTGCGCCCCCTCTGGCAGTTCGGGCCCATGGTATTGGCCTCCCAGGCTCGGCACATCTTCAGGCCTGTAGATACTGCTGACCCAAGATGCAGTGGCAATGTTGCCGGTCAATGCGCGTAAGGCCGTGTGCGAAACCATAGAGGCGATATTGGTCATCCCCAGCGAGCCGCCTGGGATAAAGCTCTCCCCACAAGCGGGCAATGGAACCACACCCCCTCCCGGCCACTCTGTAAATTTATGCAAGAAATCGCCGACGTCCGTGAATAGATGACGGCCATCAAAGGTGCCGGCTGGTGCGAATAGCGCATGGCCTACCTGGGTGTACGGTTCGCTCCAGGCTTGTAAGACCCCCCAAGGAACGCCGCTGGATTTGGCTCGCCATACAGTGACCTCCGACTGCCAGTCTGCTGTCGTGATCACCACCAGATCTGCATTATCGAACACTTCTGGTTTGCTGCTCATCACCACTTCGGCGAATGTCGAATAAGCGGTGCATTCTGTCGTCGGGAGATCTAACAGAATCTTGTCCCTCAACGCTGACGCTTTCAATCTCCCTAGGCTATCCGCTCCCAGAACATGCCTTCCCAGATTGGCTGACACCAAGGTGTCAGGATCGATGAGGGTAAGGTGGCCAACACCGGATCGTGCCAACTGTATTGCCACCGCACTGCCTAGCGAGCCAACACCAACGCAAACTACCCGAGCATTTTCAAGGCGCTGTGCAGTGCCGCTTTTATCGCGGGACAGAATGGACGCTCGATCAAGCACGTCCAGGGCAGTTGCTCGGACGAGCGCCGGAGGATGTGCATTTGCGATCGCTGGCCTGCGGCGCGCTGTACGCAAGCCAAACTTTGCCCCCCGCTCCTGCTGTACGCCAAGCGAGCGTACATTGAGGCAATAAGTTGGAGAATCCGTCCCCCCTGGAAGCTCTAGAACAATCCATCGACTTGCCAACGTTCCATGCTGCTCAAACCATGCCAGCAATTGCTCGGCATCGTCTGGTTGAAGATGTGGTGTTAGCCACAGCATTAGATCTTCTGGATCCGGGGTGCGGATATCCGGATAGGTCTGAAGCTTGACGTAAAAACCGGGAGTTTCGGCCGCGCGAATGACAGCGGAGCGCCCGACAACCCGTCGGTAATGCCCTTTGAGTGCAGCTACGTTCGATGCTAGCCAAACCGTTTCCTGTCCGGATGGCACAGCCCGGCGCGGATCGCTGAGCGCAAACAATTGCGAGGCGGCCTGGGGTCGATCCAAAAGTAAGAGGTTCTGGAATGACTGACCGTGCTGGAAAGACCAGTAGGTAGTGATCTCATTCTGAAATTCGATATCGCGCGTTGCCTGGCTTGATCCCATCTTGGACAACGAAACGATCTGGGCTAGGCGATTAAGGCTGTCCTCTACAACGACCTCCGGGGAGCCCATAATGGGGCGTTCCTGAAAGCCATGAAGGCAAAGCCCCGACTTGGTGGCATGCGGCCAGACCAGCCACGGAGAGGGTTCGACGTTCAGTCGCAAAAGCCCACGGGGGAAGTTGGAGGGAAAACCAATACGCAGTCGCCGCTCCTGGCCCGTGTAATCGATGGGCAAGGGAAAGTGAAAGGACGCCGCTTCGTCAGCCCGCATGGGTGCGGGCTGGAGCAATGCATCGGCAGCATCCTGACCTAGGGTATTTCGCAGTGCGGCGATTCCGCGCTGCAATGGCGTCGTAATAGGATCAGCCAAGGCGTCCAACTGGCTTTACGCTCGACTGAGAGGTTCCGCCACCGCTGGCTCCTCCGAAGAGCGAACCCATCGAAGCAGAGTTTCGAGTAGTGCCATCCGGTCGGCCGGGCATGGTCCAATTCGCAGGGATCTCATTGTTCACTGCCGAAATGAATGCCGGTGCAATACCGAAATTCTTTTTCACTGCTTCTGCAAAGGAATCATTGGATTCAAAACTTTCCAAACCCAATGATACGGATGCACTGGCGTCCGCATGCCACTTGGCAAATGCTTGTCGATAGCCTTGCCCCTCGCCTGGTCGATTCCACTTTTCTGCAAAGTTTTCGCCGTTATCGGCAGGGTTGCAGACAAAGCAATCGTTACCTCTATGCGCGATGTGCTGCGGCATTCTACGAACGATTTCCAAAATTGCATCGAGCGGAGCCAAAGGCTTCGACTGTGATTCCTTCACGACATCCAGGTATGCGTGAGTGGCCAAAGTGGTTATGACAGCGGATATGGGGCGAGTATCAGCGCTCCTTGTGTTGATGGCCCATTCATCGCGATGCCGCTTGAGCAGCTTTATGGTCGCACGCAGGGGATCTTGATCGATGTAATCCTGATAATGCGGCAAAGGATCTTGTGTCGCGGCATCGAGCATCCGCTGGCTTTTGGCAACTACCAAGCTTTCCAGAGAAATTTCCTGGGCAGAGGCAACCTGTAACCAATTCGAGTACGGGATAGGGCTGCTTGCTTTCCACCCTGTGACCCGATCCGGAACCTCCAGTTTACCCTCGCCGTTGGCTTCGCCATTTCCGTTGATCGCACGTGCGGGGGTGACATCGATGTGGAAGCCTGGATTCTCGTCGGCATAAACAATCCGGATGCCACGTCGTAATTGCTTAACTTCTTCCTGAACGCGGGAGCCTTCCCTAAAACGCTGCTCAATCGCTTCTAGAACTTCCTTCGCACTAGCGCCTTGAGCGTGAGGGAGCCAGATAATCGCGTCCGCATCAATGGTGTCCAGATCCGCAGGCGCACCGGGGATTGGCTTGATGGTCGTTTTCAGCCGCATCGAGCCTTGAACGAAGATATGGGCCTCAGCGAGGAGCGGGTTGTCGGAGGCCGAGAGGATTTTTTCCAGTTGGGAGTAGCGGTCATTGATTTTCTGGTACTGCGCTTCCGACAGCGAGATTTCCCGCGCGGCGCGAAGCAGAAAATATTCCCAACTGCTGCGCTTGGTCTGTTCGTTGCTCAACAGCATTTACCTAGCCTCCTGGGCCATCGAGCCCAATTGCAGTGTTTGCGTAAACCGATCTTGGTTTTCTTTGTCCCGATCAAAGATCAGGTACGTATGTTGATGCTGCGTTGTGAGCAACGCACCAAACTCGATGGCCAATGCCGCAGGAATAGCGGCGAAGACGTGGATAGGTTCAGGAGTCAGAGCTTCAAGCTGGCTCAGCCGTATTTGAAGTGCGTCACGAAAGGCATGAATCACCCGACGGTTCTGTACCATCGCATAGCTTGGTTCTGGGATCGACAGCTCTGCAATACGTGCACCGGGCAGAGCGTCGGTCACGTCGCGAACCGGGACTTGCGCAGAAATGGAGAGCACAAGCGCCAGTGGCCCGTCGCCGTCGGAGGGAGGTGTAAACAAAAAAGCGGGCGGCTCAGCGGACTGATCGGGCCAGCGCAACCGATGCTCGCGGTGGAAGGAGAAGATCAAGCGTTTGGAACGGTCGCCGATACCCTGGCCCAACATCATCAATGCCGGGATATCGGCCAAGCCCACTACAGCTAGTGCAGGCGCATCGCCGTAGGTGCCGCCGCGACGCTTGAGTTGCTGCTCCAACTCATACTGGACACTGTCTTTGATGTTCTGCCAATAGGTCGCGTCCCTACCTCGCGGTCCGGGTGCAGGGAAAGTGATTTTAATGCCTTGATCGAAGGCCGTTAGTCCTTCAGCCGACATCGCAGTCAACAGATCGCGAACGGGAATGTCGTTGATCGTCTGGAAATGCTGACTCAGGACGATGAGAGGAATGGCTCTACCACCATCGGGGGTCGTTGCGGCGAGTCGGATGCGTTCCAGGTACGCTTGGTGTAAACCACTCAAATCATTTTCAGGATACCCGTCTGCATCACGATCAATTTTGTCATGACAACCTGGGCACAGGAGCATCAGATTAGCGGTATCGTTAGTGTGCGCCTCAGCATCATGATCCGCGCGTCCCCGAGGGCCTTTGGGACTGGCGGGCAGAATATGCGCCACTTCGCCCCATCTCATTGGCTTGCCAGCACGATAGTCGAACGTCAGATCCGTACCGCACAGTTCACAATGACCAGCGGTCTGTGTCCATACGATCCGCTTCGTCTCTTCATTTGTGTTGAAGCGCCCGCTTGCGGGCTTAGCATCTTCTTGTTCTGCCATTCCGACCTACCCCCGAGAAACATCCATGATTAAAAACGATGATGGCAAGATAAGATCATCTTAAGGCCATTTGCTTTGATTTCAAGAGCGATTCGAGGGTGATGGGCGCTGGATCGGCTTCGAACCGGACACTTTGTGACTCAGCGAAACGAAGTGATGGCCGCATTCGTTTTGGGCAAGTGCTGGGAATGGGGTGCTGAGCACAGCGTATGTATTGAAATTAGGGAATTTATGCGAAAGACATAAACTCCCTAATTTCGATACATACCTTCCTCATACCCTACGACGTTCGTCACTACACGACCCTACAACACATGGCAGTAAATGCGCGAATAGGCGTTTCGTGGTACGCAACTTCAGATCATATGGTTCTGAGGCTTGCGCCTAAACGGCGCGATTAGCTGCGCACGATAGCCTGTTGGAAAGTCTCGCTCTTTTAGCCCTACCTGCGCATCACCGAGCTTGTTTGCTGCGTCATAGAAGGTTCCAAATAGGTGATCCCAAATAAGTAAAAACTCTCCGAAGTTGACCTGGGCATCTTCGAACTCTCGCTTATGGTGCCAGCGATGTGTCTCGGCGACTCCAATCACGTTGCGTAACCAGCCCAACGAGTAGTCCAGGTTCGAATGCTGGAAGGCTAAATGAACGGTCAAGATGCTGAACCAAGTCGCGATAACGGCCGACGGCGCACCTGAGGCGAGCAGAACCACCAGCCCCGGTCCGGCCATTAGCGCCGCATGCAGCGGATGTCTGCGCTCCCCATTCATCCAATAAAGGCGATCAGCGCTGTGATGAATCATGTGCATACGCCACAGCCAATGCACCCGATGGCTGATGCGATGCATGACATACAGGCTTAAATCGAGGACGGTTGCGACCAGAACCAGCTGTAACCAGAGGGGACTCTCGCTGGGAAAAAGGCGAACTGATGCCGGCACCGCATCGCCAAGCTTGGCGAGGATTTCAGCAGTGAACTGAATGACAGAAAGGTTGACCAGCATATGCAATAAATCGGTCGAGGTGTCTTGATGATCTTCGAGCCAGGATTGACGAAAGGGTTGGAATTGCTCCAGCGCGGCGATCGTGAACAAGCTCACAATAGCGATCAGGAGTGTTGTGGGCCATGGCGGAATCCCGGTGTAAAGCGCCCAAACCATGAACGCA